>JAJXXG010000030.1 GCA_021781255.1 Acidobacteriota bacterium | reverse complement strand
AGACTCCTGTGCCAAGCATGGAAGGATAAGGATGAGGGACAACACTAGACCGGCAAACAGTCCGAATGCTACATGTAAGCGATTCATGATCAATGACATACTCACCTCCTCGGCTTAAGTTGATCCAATTATTTCCCTAGACATCTCAGAATATTACTACTAATGGGTCTCAGCGAGATGCTCGACCGAATGATCGGGAAGCGAAGTGCCGAAATTGCCTGCTCCGCCTCCGACCCAGCTCAGAAGCCCCTCCCGGTGTCGGGAAGTTCGTTAGTGGCAGCAGATTCAATTTCCGCGGCTGCCCATTCACCCCTGCCAAGAACGCCCGAGTGCAGGGAAGAGCTGTACTCAATGAAGAATAATTCGTCCGACGCCACCAGCACCACCGGCGGCACTCCATCCAACGAAGTAATAATAGTGTGTGGTATTGTGGGTGAATAGAAATACAGTACGTGCTTTGTAATCAACGCGGCCCCGTAGCTCAGGTGGATAGAGCAGCAGTTTCCTAAACTGTAGGTCGCCTGTTCGAATCAGGCCGGGGTCACCATCTATGTGGGCCAGCAACCCATCCTCTTGTTCCCCTTTTTCTTCGCGCCCTGCACCCCACTTTTGACTTTGCCCTTTGTTCGAATTATAAAAATTGATGTCATTGAAATTGCTTCCATGACATTACCGCCGCGGTTCCGTGTTCTGGCTCAGTTCACCTTTGTCATTGCAGGATGCGCGGGAAGGCGGTGAGCTTCCGTCACTGCCCGCAACTGTGAGCGCACCTGCTTCTGTTCCCGTCCTCCAAAAGGTCGTTGGAACCAGCCGGCACTTCAGCCGGAATCTCGCGGCGCAACGCGGAAGTGCCTGTTCAGCCACTGGAGTTGACCCGCATTGGTTCGGCTTTGGGAAGGCGGCTCGAAAATGCGCAAGTCAGAAGACCGGCCCTCGACGTGCCCAATTCTTTTGTATTCCGAGGGAGACAAAGGAGTTTTCGTGCCGACTTCCAATCTCTTGCGCGCAGCATCCAACCGCTTCCTGGTCCGTGCGTTCGCCCTGTTTATCCTCGCTCATTGTGCAGTCTTCTGTTCGGCTGCATCCATCCGTGGTGTGGTCACCGACGCCACCGGCGCCAAGGTTACCGGCGCCGGCATTGCTCTTGTAAGCAATGGAAGAGTCATTTCCTCGGCAGTCTCCATGGCCGACGGCAGCTTTGAAATCACCACCGGGAGCAGCGGCCGCTTTTTCCTCGTCGTCTCTGCCAAGAGCTTTCGTCAGTTGCAAACGCCCGACTTCTACGCCGGCCAGCTTGATTCCATCGAAAGAAATATTGTTCTGGAGCCGGCCTGGGCGCGTGAGTCCATCGTGGTGACCGCAACGGGCACGCCCACGCCGCAGCCGCAAACCAGCTCCGCCACCACCGTGCTCGGCCCGCTCGATCTTGCGCTGCGCGACGATCTGGTGGGCGCTCTGCGGCTCATGCCCGGAACATTCGTCGTGCAGAGCGGCCAGCGTGGAGCCGTGTCGTCGCTCTTCGTCCGCGGCGGCGACTCCGACGACAACAAAATCCTGCTCGATGGCGTAGACGCCGGCGACCTGGGCAATCAATTTGACTTCGCACCACTCTCCACCACGGCCATCGAGAGCGCCGAGATCTATCGCGGCCCCGATGCGAGCCTCTACGGCGCGGGTGCCGACTCGAGTGTCGTCAGCCTCATCACCCCCCAAGGCACCACAAGCTTTCCTTCGCTGCTCTTCCGGGGCGATGCCGGCAACCTCTACACCTCGCGCGAAGAGCTGCAACTCGCAGGCGCGCACAAAAAACTCGACTACCTCGGCGCCTACAGTTGGCTCCAAACCGCCAACGATCTGCCCAACGACGAGTATCACCTAGCCACCTCAGCCGCCAACCTGGGCTGGGCCCTCAACAGCAATACGCAACTCCGCACTACTGTGCACTACGCAGTTGGCGCCACGGGCGTGCCCAACGCATGGGACTTCTACCACGTCGCCGACAATTCCACCGAGAAGGTCCAGGACATCTTTCTGAGTGGTTCGCTCGACATTCAAACCACCGCAAGCTTTCATAACAACCTTCGCTACGGCCTCACGCGCAAGCGCGAGCAGGATTCGCTCTGGACGCTGTCGGGGAATCCCACCTCCTATGCCGATTACTGCTTCGGCCCCGGAACCCTTGGCAATACCGTCACCATCACCGGCGCAAACGGCTACTCCGCCACGGGGCAAGCTGTTCTCGACTGCAGCACATTTCGCGTGCAGTACGTCTCCAACCGCGACCAGGCCGGCTATCAAGGCGATATCACCTTCACGCCGCACCTCGTTGGCCTCGCCGGTTTCCAATACCAGGATGAGCGCGGTGCAGAACCGGGCAGCACGTACTATAAGCCGGTAAAGCGTACGAACTACTTCATTCCCCTCGGGGTTCACGGCGATTTCAAGAATCGCTTCTTCTACACGCTCGGCGGCAGCCTGGAGCATTACTCCCTGTTCGGCTTTCAAGGCTCGCCGCGCGCCGGGCTCAACTATTACGTCCTGCGCCCGCGCAGCGGTGTCTTTTCTGGCACGCGCGTCCTCTTCAACTTCGGCGAGGCAGTGCGCGAGCCCAAGCTCACCGATCAGGACAATTCGCTCTACAGCTTTCTCCTCAACAATGGCGCGCAATCGACCATCCAGGCCCTGCACATCAGCCCTCTTGCCGCGCCTTTCATGCGTACCTACGAAGGCGGCGTCGAGCAGTCCTTCCTCAGCCAGCACATCGTCTTCCGCACCAGCTACTTTCACAATGAGTTTGGCAAAGAGATCGAATACGTTGGCCTGGACCTCATTCCCGAACTTTTGCCCAACCTGACGCCCGCCCAACAGCAGCAGCTTGAGCAGGTTCTGCAAGCCAACTTTGCCTACGAACTCACAATAAACTCCGAGGCGTTTCGCGCCCAGGGAATCGAGACGTCGGTCGAAAGCGGCATCGGCCGCAACATTTTTCTGCGCGGCGGCTACACCTACCTCGACGCCGTGGTGCAGCGCTCCTTCACCAATGATGACGCGGCTTTGCTGGGTCCCATTCCTACCTTCGACGGCATTCCGGTCGGTCCTTATTCGCCGCTCCAGGGCGCACGTCCCTTCCGCCGTGCGCCGCACACCGGCTACTTCACGGCCACCTTTGCTTCCAGGCGGTTCACCGGCGTCTTTGCATCTGCCTTTGCCAGCCGCAGCGACGACTCAACCTACCTTGAAGGCGAAGACGCCTATGGCGGCAACAGCCTGCTGCTCCCCAACCGCAATCTCGACTACGGTTACGCCAGACTCGACTTAGGCGGCAGCTATCAATTGCTTAAGTGGATGGACATCTATGCCCAGGCTGAGAACCTGTTCGACAATCAGCACATAGCCCCTATTGGTTACCCCAGCCTGCCTTTCAACGTCCGCACAGGGCTTCGCCTCCGCTGGGGCCCCGGCAGCGGCCATTGATCTTCGTATGCTCGTTTAACTTGCCTGTAAATAAACGGCATATCCTCCTGAGCACCATAAATGCGGTGTCACCCTGAGCGAAGTTTGGCCGGTTTTTGGGGCCAAACGGAGTCGAAGGATCTGCGGTTGTTCTTCAGCGAATGAATGACTCACCACGCTAGTCCAAATCCTGGTACGCAGTTGTGGTGAGGAACTCCTGAAATTCCCCGGTGCTGAGCTCGCGAAGAAGTTGGGCGGCGCGCCCAAACTTGCTGGCGGCGAATGCCTGCTCTCCGATCGCGCTGCGCGTAAAGTCTAGGATGTCCTGAAGCAACTGGTCGTGCATTTCGCTGGTAATCGTACGCCCATCGTCGAGGCGCGCGCCGTAGCGGATCCATTGCCATATCTGCGTCCGCGAAATCTCCGCCGTGGCAGCGTCTTCCATCAGGTTGTAGATGGGCACGCAGCCGTTTCCGCGCAGCCACGATTCCAGGTACTGCAGTGCAACGTCGATGTTGCGCCGCAGGCCTGCCTCGGTGATGCTGCCCGTGGGAATCTCCACCAGGTTCTCCGCGGTGATGCGCGAGTGATGCTCCAGCGGCAGGCGAATCTGGTTCTTCTCCGGCATATATTCGTCAAAGATCGCTTTCGCAACCGGAACCAACCCGGGATGAGCGACCCATGTGCCATCGTGTCCCGCGCGGACTTCTCGTAGCTTGTCTTCGCGTACGCGCCGCATGGCCTCTTCGTTAGCTTGTGGATCGTTGCGTATCGGGATCTGCGCAGCCATGCCGCCCATGGCGTGGATACCGCGTTTATGGCAAGTATGAATGAGCAGTTCCACGTAGGAAGCGAGAAACGGCTGGGTCATCGTGACATCGCCCCGCTGCGGCAGGACGCAATCTGAATGGTTACGGAACTTCTTGATGAAGCTGAAGATGTAATCCCACCTTCCGCAGTTCAGGCCTGCGGAGTGCTCGCGCAGTTCGTATAAAATCTCGTCCATTTCGAACGCGGCAGAGATGGTTTCGATCAGCACCGTGGCGCGGATCGTGCCTACCGGGATGCCCACATATTCCTGAGCAAACCGGAACACGTCGTTCCAGAGCCGCGCTTCAAGATAGCTCTCCATTTTGGGCAAATAAAAGTATGGGGCGGAACCGCGGTCAAGCAGAATACGGAAGTTATGGAAAAAGTAGAGACCGAAATCGAACAGCGAAGCAGATAGGTGCGCAGCGCCGAACTCCATATGTTTTTCAACCATGTGCCACCCGCGGGGGCGCACGAACAGCACAGCGGGCTTCGCGTTCAGTTCGTAAAGCTTGCCTTCGGCAGACTGCCATGTAATCGTGCGCCGGTTCGCGTCGATAACATTGAGCTGGCCCTCGATGCAATTGCTCCAGGTGGGCGAGTTGGCGTCTTCAAAGTCGGCCATAAAGACATTGGCGCCGGAGTTTAACGCATTAATCACCATCTTGCGTTCCGTGGGTCCGGTGATCTCAACGCGGCGGTCGAGCAGCTCTTCAGGAATGGCGGCTACGCGCCAATTTCCATCGCGGATGTGGCCGGTTTCAGGATTGAACCGGGGAAAGCCGCCGCGATCGTAGTGGTCCTGGCGCTCGCGGCGTTTCTCCAGCAGGCTTGCTCGCGTGCCCTCAAATCGCTTGTCCAGTTCGCGAAGGAATGCGATCGCTTCAGGAGTGAGAATTTCGCGCTCGGCTTTGCGCAGCGATAGGGCCGCTTCCAGTACGGGCGTAACTGTCGTCATCGAATCCTCCCTTGTTCGCTCCTGGTTCACTTGCTGAGGGCCGTAAAGCCGCTACGCCGTAGCATGCCGCTCTGGAACCTGGTGATCGTAGAGATTCAAAAACTGATCCTCTTCGGTGGAACCAGGCAGAGCGCAGGTGGAGATGTTGCCGGAAGCTATCGTTGTAGCAACCTGGTCAAAGTAGCCGGTGCCGACGAACCTCTGGTGCTTTACGGCGCTGTACCCGGACTTCTCGGCCAATTCGAACTCGCGCTGCTGCAGGTCGGAGTATGCCAGCATGCCGTTGCGCTTGAACTCATAAGCCAGTTCGAACGCGGACAGATTCAGGGCGTGGAATCCGGCCAGCGTAACGAATTGGAAGCGGTAGCCCATTGCGGCGAGCTCCTGATGGAACTTGGAGATCTCCGCAACGCTTAGTTTCGCCCGCCAGTTGAATGAAGGCGAGCAATTGTATGCAAGCAACTTACCCGGGAACTTGGCGTGGATGGCAGAAGCGAACCTCCGTGCGTCTTTGATGTTCGGCTCTGAAGTTTCGCACCAGATCATGTCTGCATAGGGAGCGTACGCCAGGCCGCGAGCAATTGCGGCCTCAATGCCGCCGCGGAGAGTGAAAAAACCTTCAACCGTGCGCTCTCCGGCAAGGAAGGGATGGTCCGCGGGGTCGCAGTCGCTGGTGATCAACTGCGCGGCATCAGCGTCGGTGCGCGCGATAAGAATGGTGGGCACATTTAGGACATCCGCGGCTAGGCGCGCGGAGATCAGCTTCTGGATAGCTTCACGGGTTGGCACCAGAACCTTGCCGCCCAGGTGGCCGCACTTCTTCGCTGAAGATAGCTGATCTTCAAAGTGGACCGCTGCGGCTCCGGCTTCAATCAGGCTCTTCATCAGCTCAAAGGCGTTCAGCGCGCCTCCAAAACCGGCTTCTGCGTCAGCAACAATGGGAAGCATCCAGTCCACATCGTCCTGGCCTTCAACGTGCGCAATCTGGTCGGCGCGCATGAGTGCGCTGTTGATCGCGCGCACCACCGCGGGAACGCTGTTGGCCGGATAGAGGCTTTGATCCGGATACATGTTTCCGCTGAGATTTGCATCGGCGGCTACCTGCCATCCGCTGAGGTAGATGGTCTTCATGCCCGCCGCGGCCATCTCTACGGCCTGGTTGCCGGTGAGAGCGCCGAGCGCGGAAATGTACGATTCGCTTTCGAGCAGGCGCCAGAACTTCTCGGCGCCCGCGCGCGCCAGCGAATGCTCCACGTGGACCGTGCCACGCAGCCGGTTGACTTGCTCGAACGTGTAGGTCCGGGTGATGCCTCGCCACCTGGGTGAAGTCCATCCGGTCAAAGGGGTATGATTCTCCATCTTGGCCTCCTCGGGGATCGAGTGCGATGCCACTTTGCGGCATCGCGTTACTTGAAAGTAAATCGCATCGCCGGTTCAAACGCAAGATGAAGTAGTCCGAATCGGACGAGTGGGCATAATTGCCCTGGCTGGACCCTCGTCTGCAAAGAGCTTGTCTCACCCTGCTTTTAGGCAAAATTCGCCAAATCATTCCACCCGGCTCATTTAGACTTGATATGAATATCGACCGATTCGGGCCAAATCGCCGAGGATTGCCGCAATGCCTCTCACAAAACAATTTGCCGGGGAATTGAGCATGGCCTTGCATCAGCGCCAAATCCGGCATGGCATTGTCATGCTTGATTCGGTCCAGTCAGAGTTGCAGAGGATCGGGCCCGATACGCCGAACTCTGCTCGGCTAATGCTGCTTCTGGCGCGATGGATTGACCTCGGGTATCGCGACTACCAGTTTCTGGCTCCCCTGCTCGCGCAATTCAAGCCGGCTCACAGAAGAAAGCTCAAGCTGGAGGACTATTTGCAGTTGCGCATGGCTGAAGCCTACTGCGCGCTGGCCAGCGGTGAAAGCAGCAAGTGCATTGAGGCGCTCGATTTTGTTTTGAAGCCGCTGAACGATCTTGGCAAAGACCCGACTCTGGCATTGGCCCATTTCTGGAAAGGGCGCGCTCACCGGAAAAAAGGCGAATACGAAGCAGCGCTTTCGCATATCGTTCGCGCGCGAGAATTGGCGCAGGCCGAAGGCGACCGGATGTTTACTGCCATCATTCAGGTGCAGGAGAGCTGGCTGATTTTTCAAAAAGGCATGACGCGGGATGCGCTGCAGATTCTCTCCAAAGCGGAATCCGTTCTGAAGAACACCGATCACTACGTGGCCAGGGGAAACATCGAATCGGCGCGAGGCCGGATCGTACGGCGCCTGGGCGAGTACACGAAGGCGCTGGAATACTTTACGAGCGCAATGAAACTGTATGCGCGGCGCAATGCCAACCACCTGAATTTGGGGAGAACACTGGTCAACGCTGCCTATGTCCGGCGCCTGCTGGCGCTGCAGACTCGTAAACGGATCGACCGGCAGGCTCACGCCGGGCGATCGCGGCCGGGCGCATCGAGGGCCGCGGCAATATCAGGAGAATCGTTGCGGCTGGGCTACCAGGAACTGTCGCAGGAGGCGCTTGAAAATCTGAATCGTGCGCGGGAGATTTATGATCTCCATCGCTACCGGGTTGGCATCGGAAACGTCACGCTCAACCTCGGCAACCTTTACCTCGATCGGGGTGACATCGATAAGGCCTCACTTGAGGCTGCCGAGGCATACCGCATTGGACAGGAGTTGGGCGACAAGATTCTGATGGCGCGTGCCCGCATTCTGGAAGCATCCATTGAGAATGCGCACGTGGAAGAGCAAACCGGGGAAGACGCAGACGTGACTGTGCACGCCAATCGCGCGCGTGAATACAGCGAGGAGGCTTTGACGCTGGCCTATGCCACCCAGAACCTTCACCTGCTGGCGAACGCGTGTATCGCGCGTGGCTTGACTGCGGCAAATGATTTTTTTCAGGATTGGGAAGAAGCCCGCAAGCGCGCCGGCGAAGCAACGGGCCTGATCGGCTCAGGAGATAACGACCACATAGTAGAGGATCTTTCAGATTTGAAATCGCGCATTATGCGGGCCTCAGGTATTAACGACACATTGCGCGCATGGTCTGAAGGGATGCTCGGCAACAAGACGTTCCAGCAGGTCACCGAGGAGTTCGCAGAGATTGTGATTCCCAAGGTGTGGATGCGGGAGGGCAGAAAGATCTCGAGGGTTGCAACGCGGCTCTCAATCTCTCCCAAGAAAATCAGACGTATCCTGCGCAACTCCGGATCGATCGAGCGAGGCTAGAGCCGGTTATTAACCCTCTTGCCTGCCACGCGAAAGTCAATAACAGGCTCTCGATTGAAGCTGCGCCGGGCATAACGGGGAACCGGGCGCCCCTGTTCCATGGCCCCTGTTGCCCTGTTTTCGCCTCTTTTTCCACAAAACTGCCGCAAAACAGCCTGGTTCATGATGAAAATCGAACTTTATTCTTGCATTTCCCCCTTGGAAATCATCGATTACTGTCCTAGAATGAGCAGTCTTGAAAGAATTCTGTACCATTTGGCTCCACATTCAGAGACCTTGAGTGCGCGCCTTTTGCGCAACCCAAGAGCAACCGGGATGCATACACACGCTGGCTGTAGGAAACGAAAGCGGTAAGGAACTGTAAGTATCCTTCTCGCTGATATCAGCCCGTTGGCAGCACTTCCCGGGCATTCGTGTTTCTTGAGCGCATTGCATTTGCGTGAGCGCATGAAAGCAGATCTTCGGCACCGGACGCTTGGCTTCCGATTTTCTCCATCGAATCGCCAGGCAAACCTCTTCGCCTGTCGCGGTTTATCCCGTCGCGGCCCCGATCGCCGGCCCCTTGTTCACGCGCTTTCATCGCGATTTCATCGAAGGTTTGTAAGCTTGCCACCTGGGGATTTCGCGGCATTCGAGCCTCTCAAAGCGCTTCTCGCGTTTCTCGTGGTCTCGTTTCTGCCGATTCTTTTCCGCGGATGGCACTCTGACGTCTCTGCAGCTTCTTTGCGTCGCAGGCGGCGTTCGTCGTTCACACAGTATTCTCTTGAACGCAAACCACAACTTCGGAGGGCAGTTATGACATACCAGCGAATTCGCCTGGGGCATTGCTTCCTGGCGCTTCTCACTCTTGCTCTGTGTTGTGCATTACCCGGCTTTGCTCAACAAACCCTGGGCTCCGTCAACGGCACAGTCCTCGATCCCACGGGCGCTGCCATACCCGGTGCTACCGTCAAAGCCGTGGATGCAGACATCAACTACACCGCAACCACAACGACGCAGAAGACCGGTTTCTTCCAGATCTTCAATCTGCCCGTCGGGACTTATGAGGTCATAGTCAGCCACGAAGGGTTCCAGAGTGAGCACGTGACTCACATCTTCGTTCGTGAAGCTCAGGCCACCACGGTCGATGTTTCGTTGAAAATTGGCAAGATCGCCGAGACCGTCGAGGTCACGGCCAACCCGATGATCAACGCCACCGACGCCACAGTCGGCTCCACAATGGACAGCGAGCAGATTGCCGCAACGCCGCTGGCCACGGGCAGCTTCACCCAGTTGGCCGTTCTCACGCAGGGCGCCAGCGCGGAACTGCTCAGCGGCCTCAACTCAAATTCCGGCCTCGGCAACCAGAACATTCAGGCTAACGGACAGCGCGCCACTTCCAATACCATGCAGGTCAACGGCGTCGACGTCACCAACATCTTCAACGGCATGACCTCCAGCGGTCTCACATCGCAGCGGTTCAACTTCAACATTGGTGCCGGCAGCACTTCGAGCTCCTCCTCGGCCGGCGCGGCGCCCATCGGCGGCGCATCGCTCGAAGGCGCCTCGCCCTACGGCTCCATCGGCAACAGCCTGCCTTCCCCTCCGCCGGAGACCATCACTGAACTCCGCGTCAACACTTCCATGTACGACGCCGAGCAGGGCGCCACCGCTGGTGCCCAGATCGACGTCAACACCCAGTCCGGCACCAACAGCCTCCACGGCCAGGTCTACGGAAACTTCGCCGACGGCGCCTGGAATGCGTCACCCTACTTCTTTAACCAGCAATACCAGCTCAGCCGGCAAGGTGTCGGCGCCTTCCCGGCGGCGCTGCTCTACCCTTACTTGAATCGCTGGACCACCGGCGGCACCATGGGCGGGCCCATCTGGAAAGACAAGGTGTTCTTTTTTGCCTCCTACCAGCACATGTCCAGCACCGACCAGTCTACCGGTATCTCGCAGATGACCGTGCCTCCCGGTCTCACCGACGATCGCAGCACAGCAGGTCTCGACGCCGCCGCGGTAAGCTACCAGGGCGGCGGCACCTTTACAAAGGCCATCGATCCCATCGCCGCGGCTCTCATGAACGCCAAGCTGCCCGACGGAAGCTTTCTGATTCCCTCCGCGCAGAACAACAATCCCTACCAGTACAGCGTTCCCAACGTCACCCTCTTCGGCAACTCCGTGATGACCTCCGATCAGGCGAATGGCAACATCGACTGGCAGATCACTCCGAAGGACCGAATCTCCACCAAGTACTACTACCAGCGCGATCCCGTCACGCTGCCTTACGACTTCTCCCAGACCGGCGGTTTCCCCGTCACCGAATACAACGGCTCGCAGGTCGAGGCCATCGACAACACCATCGAAGTCAACCCGCACTTCAACTGGGAACAGCGCCTCGGCTTCTACCGCCAGTCTGGATACTCCAGCTACGAGCAGACGCTCACCAATCCCAACGGACCGGCAAACTTCGGAATCAACGGGTCTACAAAGATCCCCACAGGCTCGGTTGCAAGTGGTGCCGATGGCAACGGCCCATTCCTCAACGGCGGCTTGCCCGGATTACTGCTCAGAGGATTCCCCAGCAACCAGCTCGACTCTCCGGGCGTCAAAGTCGGTCCTTTCAGCTCCTTCGCCGACATGGGCTTCTATCAAAACCGGCTCAATCCCTCGACAAACGTTATTTGGGTGAAAGGGAGCCACACCATCGTCGCCGGCGGCGGCTACAGCTACACGCAGTTGAACATCGAAAACAACCGCAACGGAATCGAACAGATTACGACCTCGAGCTTTACCAACTTCCTTCAAGGCAAAGTGAGAAGTTCGAACGTTCTCGAAACCATCGATCCCGCGACCGGAAAGAACAACGCCAATCGTTACTATCGCACCAACGAAATCGCCACCTATCTGCAGGACAAGTGGCAGATCAAGCACAACCTCAGCCTCACTTTCGGCGTGCGTTACGACTACCACGGCGGCATGACCGAAAAGTACGGCAACTTCTTCAATTTCGATCCCAAACTGTATAGCGTGTCCGGCACGACCGCCATTCCCAATCAGCCCTGGACCGTGAACAACGCAGGCTTCATCATCGCCGGCAACAACAAGGAGAAACCCACCGCGGGCGTCAGCGCTTCCACATTGACCGGACGCCAGTGGGGCGTCTCGCCACGTCTCGGTTTTGCCTGGTCACCGCTTCGCAGCCATAGCAACTTCGTAGTTCGCGGCGCGGGCGGCATGTACTTCGACCGCGGTGAGTACTTCGTCTACCTGTCCCAGCCTGCCGGCTCGGGCTACGGAGGGCCCTTCGGCGTCACCGAGTCTGCACCGCTAGCGACTTTCGTTACCGGCCAGGGCAAATCGCTGGCAGATCCCATGGGCAATGCCTTCAATTCAGCGCAAAGTACGCTTCTGGGCCTTACACCCGGCAATCCAGCTTATCTCGCTCCGAGTGCCGATCCCAGCAACATCAACATAGCGCTCCAGGACGTTCTCGACGCGTATACCGGCACCCCTTCCGGATTCGACTCGAGATTCGGACCCAATTGCGGCGGCGTGCAGAATCAGGAAGACTACACAGCCTGTCCGTATGCCCTCAATTTTGGCACCTACGCCAGAACCAACGTGCTCCCTTACACCATCAACTATTCTCTCGACATCCAGTGGCAGCCGACTAGCGACATGGTGATCGACATTGGCTACGTGGGCAACCGGGGCCGCCACGCCGTTGTGCCGATTCCGCTCAACACGCCGGAGATCGCTACCCCCACCAACCCCGTCTGGGGACAGACTGCAAGCTACGGCTTCGAGGTCCTCAACCAGAACGAATGCGCCGATTCTTACTGCGATTACGCCCCCATTGCCGGTGAGCCCTGGAACACCGAGGATGGCGGCAACACCGACTTCCGCACGCCTTTCATTGGCTTCAGCCCCAATGCCTCGTACTATAAAACCGCCGGCAACTCAGCCTACGACGGCCTTCAACTCCACGTCGACAAACGCCTCTCGCATAACTACATGGTGGGCGCCAGCTACACCTGGAGCCATACCCTCGACGAACAAAGCGACCTGGGCCTGTTCTTTACAGGCGGCAATCCCAACAATCTGCGCAACTCCTGGGCGTCGTCGGACTTCGACCGCACCCATGTCTTCTCCGCATATTTCCAGGTCTCGGTGCCCAATGTGGCCAAGGCGCATTCGCTCGTTGCCCAGTTCGTCAACGACTGGAACCTGAACGGAACAGCGATTCTGCAAAGCGGCCAGCCGTATTCGCTGTATGAGTTCTACGGCGCCGTCGGCAGCATCACCTTTGGTGATTTCCCCACGCTCATGAATCCCATCCTCGGGATCAAGAATCCCTCCAACCCAAAATCGGCGATGACGGGAAATAAGGGTGACACCCGCGGAACCGGTGGCTCCTACATTCCGGCCCTCGATCCCACTCAGGTCTCCATCAACTACCTGAAGCCGGGCACGAATGGCATTCCCGTCTCCACGGGAACCGATCCCCAGGATATCTATGAAACAGACTTCGCCCCTCCACAACGCAACATCTTCCGCCAATCGGCGCAAGAGCAACTCAATCTTTCATTGCGCAAACAGTTCAAATTCACTGAGAGGTTCAGCCTCCAGTACGAATTCAATGTCTTCAACATCACCAACACCACCAGCCTCGATGTTCCGATGAATCAGGGCCAGATTCGCCAAAACAATGCCTGCTCGAATTCCGCAATCGCAGCCGGCGGCAACTGCTTCAACCCGCAGGCCTATTACGTCAACTACGGCCAGATCGTCACCAGTCCCAGCCCTGCGGATCAGCAGTCCGCCCTGGCCAATCTCGATCAGATTCCCTATTCCACCGGATCGGGAGCGAGCCTTACCATTCCCACGTACGTTCCGATCGGCACCCAGAGTTGCCTTGCAGCAAACGCCCTTCCCGGCGGCTGCCTCAACAACGCCACCAACTTCGGCTCTGTCTACAACACCATCGGCAGCAATCGCATGATTACGATGGGCTTCCATTTCACCTATTAAGACCAACGTTGCTTCAACCGGAGGGCCGGCTCTTTGCCGGCCTCAGACTGCTGACGAACCCCATCATTTTTTGGTGGGGTTTGTTTTTTGCTGTCGGTTTATGGGATGAAGAGTAAGGTCGCGGCGATTTGTCGATATTGGTGGAGTAGGGCTTTATAGGCTTGCAGCA
>JAJXXG010000561.1 GCA_021781255.1 Acidobacteriota bacterium | reverse complement strand
TCAACGCTGCACAACACGAAATAGATTCATGACGGCGCATCGAAAGCGGAGTATTTCCTCCGCCATCTCCGTGAAGAACTCTCGCTCCTGACGATCATAACAGGGGCTTCATCCAAAAGAGTCGCACAAAGTAAATCCGCTGGATGCTAGCATGAGATCAGTTCTCTCCCGCGCCCTGGAATCGCATGAATCGTCTCAACACGCCGGTCGCCTTTCTGGTATTCAATCGCCCCGAGAAGACGCGGCGTGTCTTTGCCGCAATCCAGGCCGCTCAGCCAGCTCGGCTTCTGGTCATTGCAGACGGTCCTCGTCCCGGTCACCCAACGGATTCCAGAAACTGCGAAGAGGTGCGCAGCATTGTCTCGAACGTGACCTGGCCCTGCCAGATCGAAACCAACTTCGCGGATGAAAATCTGGGGTGCCGTCCGCGTGTCATCTCAGGACTCGAATGGGTCTTCTCCCTGGTTGAAGAGGCCATCATCCTTGAAGACGATTGCCTTCCGGATCCGTCCTTCTTTCCCTTTTGTGCCGAGTTGCTCGCGCGCTACCGCGATGATGCGAGAATTGCGATGATTGCAGGCACCAATCCCATCGATGGTGAATACAGCCTGCCCTCCAGCTACTACTTCTCCCGCATCTCGCACATCTGGGGGTGGGCGACATGGCGCTCCGCCTGGGCCAGATACGACCAGTACCTCGAAGCCTGGCCAGAGTTGAAAGCGAGTAACCTGCTCGCTCAGATTTTTGACGACAAAGTCACCGTCCGCTACTTCTCTGCCATCTTCGATGCCATGCACGCTGGCACAGGCCCAAGTGCCTGGGACTACCAGTGGTCCTATACCAATCTGTTCCAGAACTCTCTGGCCATCGTGCCGAAAAAGAATCTGGTGACCAACATCGGATTCGGTCCCGATAGCACGCACACGACAAGCAATAAATACGAGCTATCCTTTCCTTCAAGCAATATGAGTTTTCCGCTGCAACACCCTCCGGCGGTGGTCCCCATGACCTCTCTGGACCGGCTGGATGTGATGCGCATCTACTTCCCTTCCCCATCAATCCGGCTGTACTACAGTGCTCCGCCTCTGGTGCAGCGGCTCATCGCCTTGATCCACGCAATTCGATCAAGGAACTAATCCTTTCTTCGGCACCCTCAGTTTACGCAAACACCGCCAGTCCTCGCCGCCCCCCTCCGCGCCGTCGACGAAGGACTCGACCTGCCCCTCGAACCCGCTCTCCGCCGCGAAGCCGAACTCTTCGGCGAGCTCTGCGCCACCGCCGACAAAGCCGAAGGCACCACCGCCTTCCTCGAAAAACGCACCCCCACCTGGCAAGGCAAATAGCGCTGCGTATCGCACCACGAGTACATCTCGGTCTCCGCGCAAGCAGCCGGTACGCGTCATTGTCCGGGTCCTCCGTTTTTCAAAGCCGAATTGAGATGGTCTGATGAACCCAAGATCCAGGCGCAGTCGACAGTCGGTCAGTATCATTTGATCAGGGCCTTCATTGCGCCAGTCCCGAGGTGATTTGTGCTGGATCTTTTTACTGCCGAGCTTAACAAGCTTACAAATGATGAGCTCCATTCGGCCATCGCAGAATTCGCTCGCACACAACCGGGAGAAAGCTATCGGCACGACTTTAAGGAGATTTGGAGTAACGACGCGTTGAAAGATGTCGCCGGTTTCGCGAACACGTTTGGCGGCATCTTGATCATTGGAGTCAGCAAGAACAAAACAGATGTCGAGGCGAAGCTTGTCGGCCAGGAGTCAAGGTCGGAACTCACGACCGTCATCGCGAGTGCGGTGGCAACAAATATCTCTCCGACTCCGTCTTTCGATGTGACTGAATGTCATACACCAGGCGCCACAGACAGACGCTTTTGTGTGATAAGAATCAGTAACGATTCGAGCCTACACGTCGTTACAAAAAAGGATATTAGCAACCGGGTGTATGTGCGGAATGTAGATGAGACCATTCCGGCGGACGGTGCCCGGCTGCGCATGATGATCGACCGCGAAAAGCACTCGACCACGAGCGCTAACGACGATCTACTCCACGAGCGCGGAGTCTATTTGTTCAATCAAATGCCTATTGGTCAGCAGTACGGAAGCCTTGAGAACTGGCCAGTTGGCGTCCACCGGCCATCAGGTACGTATCTCAAGCTTGCCCTCATTCCAACTGAGGGCCGATCTGCTTCCCTGGATCGGCGTACCGAGAAAGAATTCGTGGCCAGCATTCACGACCACTATCGGCGCGTTCGATCTTTAAGCGGCTCCGAAAAAGTCGCAGCCGATACCGAAAATCGAAGCGCTGATTTTTATCAGTATCAGTGGTACCACAAGAATCTTGATTACGAGTCAAGGTGGCGCATCACTAAATTTCTTGAGGTTACGCACGCGACTCAGATTAGGGATGACAACAGGTGGAGCCTTATGGACGTGGTCGCCTACACGATTCTGATGCTCAGGTTGACCGCAAGGTGGTGGGAGTCGCTGCATTATTTCGGAGACGGGGTGTTGTGCGCGAACTTGCGCGTCGAGGGCCTCACACTTGCACGCGGGAAGTCAGGTCAATTCATCAAGCTGTTCGGCCCTGGCAACGGAGACTTCGCGATGCGACCCGAAGTCCTCGACGTGGGAAAGCAAGAAGTAGCCGATGCTCAGGTGGATTTGCCGGTCAATTTTGCCGAAATGCGCAGCGACATTCCGGAGATCGTGACGTCCGTGGCCAATTC
Source organism: Acidobacteriota bacterium (assembly GCA_021781255.1). The sequence continues at coordinate 631 of JAJXXG010000561.1, read as the reverse complement.
GCTTCTACGCACCATCGGTCATGGGGTGTTTCGGAATGAGTTCAGAGAGGATGTCCGCATCGTAGCTGATGGAATGTAATGAGATCCGAAAGCAGCGTTCGCGCAAGCGATTGGGTAATGCCAAGTCATAGTGCTGTATCTGGAAGTCGGCCAGTACCCAGGAATCTTCTTCCCTGCGATTCGTCAAACGCTGCCAGATCCCAAGCACTCAGCAACGAGGTTCCGGCTGGCCGGTCGCCATCCCGACCCTTGCCCCGAAAGCCCACGCAGAGCCGCAGCCGCACCCCCTGCTATCCTGAACTTCGTGAAGCCCGCCCTCCCCCGCAAACACTGGCCCGCCGCCGCGCTACTGCTCACGCTCTCCATCGCCGCCTGCCACAAGGAAGAGCAGGCCGTCGAAGGCGTCGCGCAGAAGGCCGCCACCGCCGAGCAGAAAGCCCAGGCCACCGCCAGCCTCCGTGACAAGCAGCGCGCCGCGCTCGCCGCCATCCCGCTCCCCACCAAGAGCCTCTACGTCGACATCCACGACCCCTCCGGCTGGGAAAATCCCTTCCTCACCGTCGAGGCCGACAAGATCGATCTCCGCATCCTGCTCGCCGACGCCAACACCAGTTCCATGGGCCAGGGCACC
>JAJXXG010000334.1 GCA_021781255.1 Acidobacteriota bacterium | reverse complement strand
CCATACGTATTGGTGGGGCACTCCTTTGGCGGGTTGGTGATGCGCAAGTTTGCGCTCTTGTATCCCCAGGAGGTCTCGAGCCTCATCCTGGTCGATCCGATGCGTTGCGAAGAATGGCCTCCCCTTAATCCTACCAAGCAGGCAGAAATTGACCGCGGCAAGAGACTATCGGGGTATGCAATTCCCATTGCCCGCTTCGGATTAGCCCGGCTCGCGGTGACTTCGCTCTTATGCCGCTCGGGTCTCGTCGCGGAGCGGCTGGCCGGTGCGGCAGGTGACGGCGGCAGGCATGTGCTCAAGCGTGTCAGGGGCGAGGTCAGCAAGATGCCACAGGAAGTGTGGCCCATCGTTGCCGCCCACTGGTCAAGGCCTGGCTACTACGCCGGAATGCGAAGCCATGTTGCGTCTGTGCCAGATACCGTACAGGAGATGCAGAATGCCGCGCCGATCCGGGGAATTCCGGTACTGTTGCTCACGCCCGGGAAATCATCACCACTCTCTGACGATTGTCTGATGAAGATTGGTGACACGGTGAAACAGGTGATCGCTTTATCCAGCGCGCACTGGATTCATCTGGATGAGCCGGATCTCGTGATTCAATCCATCCGGGAGATGGTAGCGGCTGTTCCGTTCAGCGCTTCAGAGGTTGCTGTGGGGGCAGATTAACGGTCGGCGCTGGCGTGCGCATCCGCACCAACTCCGGAAAAGCCTTCGTCCATCTTCCCTGAAAAGCGCTCACGCACAGTCTGGCGGAGGATCTTCCCGTTGAGGTTCTGCGGCAAACTGCCAGCCTCGAGAATCCAGATGCGGCGCGGCGCTTTGTACGCCGCAAGATTCTGTCTGCACCAGGTCAGCAGATCGCTTTCAATTGCATTCGTACCAGGATGCAGCTCAACCGCAGCCGCGGGAATTTCACCTTTCTCAGCATGAGGCAGGCCGAAGGCAACGGCACGGGACACAGCCGGATGAGCCAATACTGCTTCCTCCAGTTCACGAACGTAAACCGAGTAGCCACCCGACTTAATCACGTCTTTCATGCGTCCCACTAATCGGATCAAGCCGAGATGGTTGCGTGTGGCCAGGTCGCCGGTGCGCAGCCAACCATCGCTGGTTAGCAGGTCCCGACCGACGCCCGCGTCCTTCCAATAGTGCGGGGCAAGACCTCTGCGGCGGATCTGGCACTCGCCTGTAACGCCGGCTGGCACGCGCCGGTTATTCTCGTCGACCACGCGAATGCGAAAGGGCGGAACGGGGAAGCACAAGTTACCGCTGCCGGGCACCCCCGAGAGCTCGATACCCAGCATGGCGAGGCCGCCGAGCTCCACCATGCCGTATCCATTGAGAAGCACCGGAGGGATGCGCCTGCCTCCTGGCAGTCTGGTCAGGGCGCCAAATTCGCGCAGCCGTTTTCGAACTTCAGAGGGCAGATGGTCGCTGGCTGAAAGCCATAGTCGAATGTTCGCCAGCCGCTCAGGTTCAGGATTGCTATTGACCAGTTTGGCAAACATCGCAGGCACACCTACGAAGGCTGTAACGCCAAAGCGCTCGGCAAGGTCCATCGCCCGGGCCACATCAAAATGGTCGAGAAAGCAACCGCGGATGCCTGCCATCAAGCCGTAGAGTGCAATGCTTACCGCCATTATGTGTGACCACGGTAGCGCGATCAGGGCAAGGTCCTTTGACCCCAAAAAGAGCCCGGCCAATACGGTGGACGCACGCGCCCCGAGCAGGGCGTTGCTCGAAAGAGCTGCACCTTTGGGGAAACCACTAGTGCCGGAGGTGTGGAATACGGCAACGGTCGCGGTGGGCTTAATGACAACTGGCTGAAACGGCTCCCCAGAGCCGGCGACGCGCAGAAATCCATCCAAGGTGTCGATCTCATCATCGGCCTGAATCCAGGTCCGCACGTTCAGCGCCTGCCGGCTGCCAATATTGCGCGTAAAGACAGCCTTGTCAGTCACCAGGATCTCAGTGCCACTATCGGCCAGAATCCTGCGAACCTCTGCGAGCGAAAGAAGCGGATTCAGAGGGACTGCGATACCACCAGCGCGGATGATTGCCAGGAACCAGTGGAAGCATTGCGGGGTATTCGTACGATAAATGGCGACAGGCTCGCCGGAACGTAATCCGACCTCACGGCGCAGAAAGGCATCAATCGAGCGTATGTCTGCGTGCAAGTCAGCCAGATAAAAAGGGCCAGCATCGTCGACAGAGACTTCGCAATTCCTTTTCGCTCGCACCAGCTCGTCTACAAGATTGGCCACTGTGACATTGCGGTCACGCGAAAGTTGAATACGACGAAAGATATTCATTGCGCGGATTCCGGCTTCCGGCCCCAGTCGCTGGCAACACAATAATGGAACAATCGGTCGAGATACTCCAGAACCGGCGGAGCACATATCCCGGATTGTCCCAGCAGGCGCTCCGCGTTGCTGGTGTCAAACTGCATGCGCATTGTGAAGTAGTCCCGGTAGACGCGGCCATCGCGCAACACGCGGCGCTTTCGTCCCCATAATGAAAGAAACAGCAGCGGCCGCAGAGCTGCGAAGAAGAGCGTCGGGTTCACATAACGCGGCTCAGGTGCGTTGAAGAATTCCATCGCACGCCGAGCGACCTGCTGGATTGTAGCGCTGCCGGCTGGACCTGCGCATAGGTGGACCGTGTTGCCCACAGCCTCTGCATCAAAGGCGAGCCGCGCAATCGCGGAGGCCACAAAATCGACCGGAACGATGTCTAAAACGGCATCAGGATAACCGGGGACGGTGCGCCACAGGCGTCGCGCATAAATCTTCAATGGCCAATACATCATCTTGAAGCTGGAGGTTACACCAGTGCGGGAATCGCCCACGATGATGCTGGGACGCAGAATTACGATAGGCAGGGTACCCATGCGTGAACGGACGAGCGCCTCAGCCTCAGCTTTGGTTTGTTCATATGAATTTCTGTAACGCTGACCGATGGCCAGCTCGCTTTCGCGCACCAGGTCTGATCGTTCACCGGCCACATAGGCTGTGCCGACGTAGGCAAGACTTCGAAGCTGACGTGCTTCCGCGGCAAAATCCAATATACGGCGGGTGCCCTCGACGTTAATGTTGCGCGCCTCGTCCAGAGAATGGTCGAAGCGTACGGTAGCGGCACAGTGAATGATCCGGGTAGTTTCTTGAGAAAGATAGTGATACGTCGCACTATCGAGCCCGCAGGCCGGGTTGCCTACATCTCCTGAAAAGGCCTGGACGCGTGAGCGTTCCGTTAGAGGGACGATTGAATCGAGGCGTTGCTCAACCGATTGGCCTGGTCTTGCGCGGATTAAGAGTGCCAGCTTGTCGTTGGGCTGAACTTCTAGCTGTTCGCGTACTATTCCTTTAC
>JAJXXG010000346.1 GCA_021781255.1 Acidobacteriota bacterium | reverse complement strand
ACGAGGCGCAACGCCACGCCGACGCCAGCGCGTTCACTCTTCAAATAGCCTTGTGCGTGCCAAGCGGGAGAGGGCAGGCGCGCTCCTCCTTGACGCAGAGGCGTGACGCGAATCAGCAGCATCGCTCGGTGCTCCGGGCACTGTACGAAAACACAGTATACGGCGATCGTCCCGTCAGATCATCTGCCCGGGGCACTGAGGCCCGATGCGGAGCGAGGCGGGAGCGCCTGCGACTCACCGCATTGCTTCGGCGATTGCCAGTGCCATCACAGTTGAAATGGGAGACACAAGAAACGCGGATGTGAGCCACGCGTCGAGTGGGTTGGTGGTGAGGTGCATGAATGTGCCGAAAATCAAGACACCGATGGCCCAGCACACAGCGAAGACGCTCTTGAAAGAGGCATTCTTCATCCACTCCTTCCAGACCACGCGGCAGACGAAGGCTTGCATGATCATCAGCATGAGCCCAAGCCAGATCAGGGCGTGATTATTCGAATGACTCACCAACTGCGCCTCCGGAAAAGCGTCCTCTGACGTAGGAATTAGCCCCCATGGCGGCCAGCAATTGCTGGCGGTGATCTCGCATGCCGTCGGATCCGACTTGTACATCCGGATCGCGGTGGATTGCAATGTCAGCGCGTTTGCTGGGGGTGCATCAGCTCGCGCACGCGGCGCTCCAAGGCGCGGTCCTGAGTGAGGTTGGTGCTGCGCTGGAACTCCCAGCGGATACCGTTCAGCGCGGCGGCCAGCTTGCGCTCAACGCCGAACTCGCGCACAAGGTGATCGATCAGTTCGGCGTCGGTGCTCGCAGCATCGTTGGCGAGAATCGACAACAAAGCGTTCAGCACGACGACGGCTCCTGTGCGTGTTCGCGCCACGCGACATACTCCGCTGCTGCCTGCAACGCAGCAAGGCGAATGTCCATCGGATCCTCATCGTCGCTGAGTTGCACGGCAACTTGCCCGTGGGGCATCCAGTCCTCGCCGTTGAAGACCTGGATATCGAACACCGTGTGCCTACGATCACGGTCGACGAACTGCAGCTCGATCGCACCTTTGGCGCGTTGCATGCGCCGGGTCAGCCCGGCGCTGGGCGTGTGGTAGAACGGCATGGTGGGCGACCTCAGAAGAGCATGGCTGGCACATGCCATGCGCGGCGTACCCTGCGGATTGGCCAACGAACATGCAGCAGGACGCGGGGACGATTCCGTGAAGGTCAACTGAACTGCGATGACACGCAAGGCGGGGACGGCGGTTCAGTTCTGTCGCCTCCAGCCAACAATTTTTGCGGGTATCGATGCGGGTATCGATGGCGGCTGTAGTCGGATAAAGCAAAGTAAATACAACGACATGCGAACATAGTTCGGTGTCCCCCGGCTCCACCAATATCAATGCCCAACTGCCTATGTAGTTGGGCATTTTTCTTGAACTCCCGCGTTTTTGCGAGGGTTCACGCGGATTCCTGCGGACTTCGTGGATAGGCTGTGTGGCCTGATAAAGCCTGTTTTGACTCTCTCCAGGCCATTTTTCTCTCCGCCACCGCCATCCTGGAGTCGCCCGAAGTCCGCAAAGTCTGCGTTTAACATCGTTATATATCAACGAGTTACGCGCGGACGAATCAAGCGGTTGATTTTTGGCATTGGCAGGCGACGGAAACCGCCCCGATTCAGAGAGTGGAGAATGCGTCATTGTGGATGGACCACGCATGTAATGACTTCACGATGTATGCTCACACATTGAAGTTCAATGAAATTGCTTTGAGGGAGGGGAGTTGCATTTGGCAAGAGCGATCGAGTTCGATGAATTTGGGCGACTTATCCTGACCGACGGAATCGCATTTGGCCCGCCGTTAGCGCCAATTTGTCCTACGGGACTCCAAGCGGGTGATGTACTGGTCTGGTACTCGTCAAACGCAGATTGGAAAACCAAAGCTATTCAGGAGTTCTCGCAAGGTCCCTTCAGCCATGTAGGGATCTATGTTGGCAACGGATGTTCCGTTGATGCTGGCCCTGCCGGGGTCAACCTTGTGCCTATCAGCGACCTCGTGGCTAATTTTGGCTATGGATGGGTGTTCCGTAAGTCAAGCATGACACCGCAGCAGCAGTTGGATATTGTTACCGCGGCCCAAGGCAACCTCGGTCGAGCCTACGCTTGGATGGATGCAATCGCACTTCCTGCAAGGCGCCGGGCCTTCTATGCGGACATGACTCGGATGAAGCGGTGGAACTGGATGGCCATCCTGGGCCGAGGCCTGATCGCTTGGAGGAAACGTTGGCCACCAAGCCCGAAGAAGACATTCTGTTCGCGCATGGTCATTGAGGCATTTGCCGCCATTGACCACTTCCCGCCCGAGCACGAAATTGCATGCACGCACACCCCCTTCGATATGGCGGCCGAGACCTTCTTTGAGCCTGTCGGGTGGCTTTGCAATTCGACACCCCCTGACTGGCACCCATTTGATCCGTACTCTCCCAAACCTGTGACACAGCGGATGTGGGGGCTTTCGCCGATGAGGATCTGGTTCGCGAAAAAGAACGTCAGCGCGTAGTGGCTTGGCCGTAGATGATTGGAAATCGTTGGCCGATCGCTACCAGGCGCCGAATCCTGCAACTTCTAAGACCGCAGCGAGACGAAAATAGGCCTACGCCCCTGCAAGAACCCGCAACTTTCCGCATCCTTCCGAACGAGACTTCAAATTCCCGCGCGGCCACCAACACCCAGGACCAACCCTTCATCCGGTTGGTCTTTTTTTTTGCGCTCCCGCGCGTCTGCGCGTGCTCCAGAGGGTTCCTGCGGACTTCGGCGTTTCGCACCGCACCCGAAATCCGGTCGTTTTCTCTCTCTCCGGGCCATTCTTCTCTCCGGCCTCGCTCTCCGCGAAGGACCCGAAGTCCGCGAAGGACCCGAAGTCCGCGAAGGACCCGAAGTCCGCGAAGACTACGAGAAAAACCCATAAAGATCAACGTGTTACGCGCGGACGAATCAAGCGGTTGATTTTCAGCATCGGTAGGCGGAGGAAACAGCACCGGTTGAGCCGCTGCCGGCCAGAACCGGTCCGTTACCCGGTCTCCGATGCCGTCATTCGCGTGACTGCTGAACACACAAACCTGCTGAGCGTATCAAGGCCGATACCGCAGCGCGTCCACGACCACGCCCAGCGCTCGCGACGACTGCCGGCGACTCGCGTAGTAGAGGTGATAACCGGCGTAAATGGGGCACCAATCGTCGAGCACGCGGCGCAAGCGTCCCGCAGCGATGTGCTCCGCGGCGACGTCTTCCGGGACATAGCCAAGACCCACCCCCGCAAGTGCCGCGCGCAGGATCGGCGTGCTGCCATTGAACATCCACTGCCCTTGCACGTGCGCGTT
>JAJXXG010001145.1 GCA_021781255.1 Acidobacteriota bacterium | reverse complement strand
GGGGTGGTTTCGCCGCGAACCAGAATGATGGACTTGAAGGAGCCGTTGTTGTGGTACTTCACGGCGTCCTCGGCGGTGAAGACGATTTGACCAACAGCAGCGCCCGGCGAGGCCGGCAGGCCGGTGGCGAGCACTTCGATCTTCTCGCCCTTTTCCACGAGCCGTGGAACCAGGAAGTCGTAGAGCTGATTGGGTTCCACGCGATGGATGGCTTCTTCCTTCGTGATGAGGCCTTCGCTCACCATGTCGATGGCGACGCGGACGGCGGCCAGCCCGGTGCGCTTGCCGTTGCGCGTCTGCAGCATGTAGAGCCGGCCATCCATGATGGTGAACTCAAAGTCCTGCATGTCGCGATAGTGCTTTTCCAGGCGAGTGGTGATGGTGCGCAACTGCTCGTAGACCTCGGGCATCGCGCGTTCCAGCTCGCTGATGTGCATGGGTGTGCGCACGCCTGAAACCACGTCCTCGCCCTGCGCGTTCATCAGGTACTCGCCGAAGAAGACCTTTTCTCCGGTGGCCGGGTTGCGCGTAAAGCCCACGCCGGTGCCCGAGTTATCGCCCAGGTTGCCGAAGACCATGCACTGCACGTTGACCGCGGTGCCGAGCCAATCGTCGATACGATTGATGCGGCGATAGGTCTTGGCGCGCTCGTTCTGCCAACTGCGGAAAACGGCGTCGCGCGCCTGCACAAGTTGATCCATCGGCTCCTGCGGAAAGTCCTTGCCGGTCTCCTGCTTTACCAGAATCTTGTACGCGGCAATGATCTTTTTGAGCGCTTCGGGCTTGAGCTCGTAGTCGAACTTGACCTTTTCTTTTGCCTTGATGCCGTCGAAGATGTGCTCGAACTTCTTCTTGGGGACGTCGAGAACCACGTCGCCGAACATCTGGATGAGGCGGCGATAAGAGTCATAAGCAAAGCGGGGATTATTGCTGCGCTTGGCGAGGGCTTCGACGGCCCGATCGTTCAGGCCGAGATTGAGAATGGTGTCCATCATGCCGGGCATTGAGAACTTGGCGCCCGAACGGACTGAAACCAGGAGAGGATTGTCGCCGACGCCGAGCTTTTGCCCTTGCATGCGCTCCAGCTTTTCCAGGGCAGCCAGCATTTCTCTGTCAATTTGCGGGCTGAGCTTGCCGCGCATGTATTCGCGGCAGGCTTCGGTCTGAATGGTGAATCCCGGAGGAACGGGCAGCCCGGCATTGGTCATCTCGGCAAGGCCCGCACCTTTGCCGCCCAGCTCGTCCTTCATCTTGCCGTTGCCGTCGGCCTTGCCGCCGCCAAAAAAATAAACATACCGCTCGGTTGAGGTTGAGCCTGCCGTTGCGGCAGACGCCTGATCCATTACGCCCTGCGTCATGGGATAAAACCTCCATCTGTAGGATTCCGTAACGCCGTCCTTCTGTAAGGGTAACGAAACTGAGGCTCAGTGCGCCAATTTGAGATTCAATCCGGCTGAGCGTGGAAAGCCCCCGCATTTGGGACTGCGCCTTGCGGCGTTGCTGTGTCAATAGTAGGGATATCGTCTCGCGGATAGGGTTGCCTGTGTTTCTGGTCACAGAGATTTGCGTGGGTTCCGGCGGATCTTCTACTTAAAGGCACATGCCGTATGTCAATACCGGCGCGCGGCGAAGGCGGGTTTCCGAGCTGATCCCGGCGGCGTCAGGCTGCGGCTTTTTCGAATCGAGTGCTGAAATATGGGAGTTCGCCCGTATTTCGGGATTCAAGAACTTCATGAAGCCCGACGAGAGAAAGGATTTCCCTGACGCGCGGCGAGGCATTGGAGACGGTGAACATGTGGCCTGCCTCGGCGGCCTTGCGGTAGAGCGAGATGAGCGTTGCGATGCCGGCCGCGTCGATGCGGCGAACGGCATGGAGATCGAGCGAGACACTCTGGCGCTCGACCAGCGGCAGGAATCGCTCGAGCAGGAGCCGCTCGTTGCCCCTCACCAATTCAGTGAGTCCGCTTTCTACGAGGTACTGAGCCGATGCGCAGCAGATTGTCGCGGTCATAAACCCTCCAACGGGAAGCCGTTCGTGCTCGATGGGCCACGCGCTCTGCGTTCAACAGCCCCTGCGGGAAATATTCTGAAGTCGCAAGGGAACGAACGGTTCATGGCTTGATACGCAAAGAAAGACAATCCGGTTCCATGAACGAAATGCCAGCCAATTCCGAATCCCGATTTACGCGGGAAGTGGTGCTCTGGCTGGAGCAAGCGAGGGGCGCGCGGCGATAGTCCGGGCACGCATTTCGGGGGACCAATAGTGCAAGCATCTCGATGCGATTGCTTACAGTGCAGGACGGCGAACTCAGGGCCTCTGCTGATTGTGCAGCCGAGCCGGACAAGGTTGTTTAAGCATTAGACCGGACTGAATGGGCTCAGGCCACACGACCTCCGGCATTACGCGATAACCAGGTTCGAAGAGTCGTCTGAAACTTCCTGGCAGACCATCCTGTCCATCGCCGACCACGTCTCAGCGAAGATTCTCCGCTACTACTCGCACATCCGCCAGGAAGCCAAACGCAAAGCCGTCGCGTCCTTAGATGACGAGAGTATTACGTCACGAATGGGGAAATGGAAAGCCTCCGCTGAGGATAGGCGGAAGCTGGAAACTGCACATAAAAAATGGATTTTAATGGTCGGCCCTGGTTGACGATTTTAGAACTCTTGGCTAGAAGCCGATATTGCAAAAACCCCAACCGAACTTACTCGATATTCGAAGAATCATTAAATCTGAACAAGGAGGGACAATGAAAACGACAATCTGTCCGTAATTATCGTCTATGGTGGCCAATCCACATTCTCTCAACCGTTTGTCGCTGCGCCAACATCTAAAGAGCGAAGCTGGGAACTCAATTGAATCAGAGCGTTATAGGCAGCAAACACCTGTCCCAGTTCGATTGTTGCCAGCGAAATAGCCTCCTGAAGATCATTACTGAATTGTCCTTCGCGTTCGAGCTTTTTCAATATAGAGCTAAGAGCCTGTTTACGATCTTTGGACAGTGGATGTGGTGAGACTCCAGGCAGTTATATGCGGGCGGTCCTTCCGGGCAGTAATCAAGAAGGATGAGTCAGAGAAAATCCTATCCAAGCGACAGTAAGTATCCACCGGCAGAGCCGGTGGCTTTACGGTTGCTGGCCCCTCAAAGGGGCCTTTTCGCAACCGTCCGAAGCAAAAGCAAGAACAAAAGCAAAAGCCTTGTACTGCTGACTTCACTGCCGCAGCACAGGCAAACCGAGGGAGAATATACTCCCGGAATTCTCAAAGTTCTACTGCCACCCCGGCAAAGCCGGGGGATCTCCCTTTTGGATTAGCCGGGAGCAGTTTGAGCTGATTCGTCCCTTGCTGGAATCGGTGCGCAAGCGCACC
>JAJXXG010000842.1 GCA_021781255.1 Acidobacteriota bacterium | reverse complement strand
TGGGCTGCGCGAACTCGCCCCCGCCCTTGGCCCGCGCACCGCCCTGCTGTGCAGTTCCGACCTGGTCGCCTTCGGCGCGGTCACCGAGGCGCGGCAGATGGGCATCCAGACCTTTGCTCTGTGGCGCTTAGGCGAAGAAGATGGCTCTCTGTGGTCGGTGTGGAATAAGCCCGATGCCAGTGACGCACCGCAACAGCTTGAGAGCGTTCCTCCCGGCAACGACGTGGACACCGAGGGTGAGGGCGACATTATGCGCATCGTCGCGCTGCCTAAGTACGGCCGCCGCACCGTCGAAATGGACGAGAACAACTTCACAGCGACCGACGAGGATATGACCGCGTTGCCGCGTCCCTATGTCGCTGAGATGTACGGCTACCATCCACACGAGTTGGCCATCAGCTTCGACGACGGCCCGGATCCGACCTGGACGCCGAAGATTCTGGCAGTGTTGATGAAATACCATGTACCGGCTACGTTCATGGTCATCGGCGAGGAGGCGCTTAACCACCCGGAGCTGCTCGAGGATTATTACAAGGACGGGATGGAGGTCGGCAACCACACTTTCACCCATCCGGACATCAGCGAAATCTCCGATTTTCAGCTGCGCTCCGAGCTCAACCTGACGGAGCGCCTCTTCGCAGCCAAGATGGGCGTTCAGACGCTCTTCTTCCGGCCGCCTTACTCGATTGATCAGGAGCCGGACACCAACGACCAGGCTGCGCCCGCCTATCGGATCCAGAAAATGGGTTACATCATCGTGGGTGACAAGATCGACACCGATGACTGGAACGAGCACCCGCGCAAATCGCCACAGGAGATCACCGACAGCGTCCTTAAGCAACTCGAGCAGATGAAGACCACCCCGTGGATGCGTGGCAGCATCATCCTGATGCATGACGGAGGAGGGAACCGCTCGGCCACGGTGGCCGCGCTTCCGTTGCTCATCACCACCCTGCGTTCCAAGGGATACAAGTTAGTCAACGTCTCCGACCTGATGGGGAAGACACGCGCCGAGGTGATGCCGCCCATCTCTCCCAAGATGCGGTGGCAGGCGCGCGTCGACTCGGTTGCCTTCTTTTTCTTCTCGTTCTTTAACCACTTCGTGGTGGACGTCTTCTTCCTCGGCGACGTGCTCATGAGCGCACGCTTGCTGCTAATCGGCCTCTTCGCGCTTATCGACCGGCTGCGCCACCGCCGCGTGCCGCCCGGGGATTACCAGCCGCAGGTGGCTGTGCTTGTTCCGGCTTTCAACGAAGAGACGGTGATTGTCCGCACCATTCGCTCGGTCCTTAATTCCGATTACGCCAACCTGCGCGTGATCATGATCGATGACGGCTCCACCGACAACACTTTTGAGGTCGCCCGCGCCGCATTCCCTGAGGAGATTGCCGGGAAGCGGCTCATGGTTCTGACCAAGCCCAACGCAGGCAAGGCGCAGGCGCTCAACTATGGATTAGAGCATGTGACTGAAGAGATCTATGTCGGCATCGACGCCGACACGATCATCGCTTCTGATGCCGTTCGCCAGCTCGTCTTCCACTTTGCCGATCCCCGCGTGGGCGCCGTGGCCGGCAATGCCAAGGTCGGCAACAGGGTCAACCTGTGGACCCAGTGGCAGGCCCTTGAGTACATCACCAGCCAGAACTTCGAACGGCGTGCCCTGGACCTGTTCAACGTGGTCACTGTCGTCCCGGGCGCCATCGGCGCCTGGCGCACGGAGGCGGTGCGCAAAGGCGGCGGCTACCCCATTAACACCGTAGCCGAAGATGCCGACCTTACCATGAACCTGCTCGAGCAGACTTACAAGGTGATCTACGAGGACCGTGCCCTCGCCTTTACTGAGGCCCCTGTCAATGTGCACGGACTCATGCGGCAGCGCTTCCGCTGGTCTTTCGGGACCCTGCAGTCGGTGTTCAAACACAAGCACGCGTTCCGGACCAACCGTGCCATGGGCCTGTTTGCTCTGCCTAACATCATCATTTTCCAGATTCTGCTGCCGCTCGTGTCTCCCTTTATCGACCTGATGTTTGCTGCCGGAACCATCCACTACTTTGTCGATAAGCATTTTCATCCGGAGACGACAAGTGCTGCGAGCTTTGAAAAGCTGCTCACTTACTTTCTTGCCTTCCTGGTCATTGATTTCGTTACCTCGGCGCTGGCCTTCTCGCTCGAGCGCCGGCACCCGGCCAGCAAGGGAGATGGATGGTTGCTCTTTCATATCTGGCTGCAGCGGTTTGCCTACCGGCAGGTGTTTTCTGTAGTGCTGTTCAAGACCATCAAGCGGGCTATCGATGGGCGGCCGTTTAACTGGGAGAAGATTGAGCGCACAGCGAAGATGTCTCGCCGCACGGAGACGATTGCGGGGTAGTACCGGGGAGCCACCTGCGATGGCGGCCGCTTAACACTTTCGATTCTTCATAATGTAAATATGCTTTCTGCCGATATGCCAAGGCAGGAAGCTCTGGTGCTACACTACGCACACAGAATCGCGAACGTAGCGCTAAGTACGCCGGTGCGGAAAGATCCCGGCTTGGTCGCGGTAGCCGTTCGAAGGTGTTCCCACCGCATTTTCCCTGCTCGTTGTCAGACTCCTCAGTTTGAGGTTTTTTCTCTATGACAGCCCTCCCCCGTAGTGCCCTTGCGGCCGCTATTGCCGCCTGTTTTGCCGCCGTTGTATTCGCCCAGCAGCCGGTTTCGTCTCCCGCGCCCGCAGCTTCGCCCACGCCGATGACTGTCGCCGCGAACAGCCCATTCGTTTCATCGAGCCGAGTGGAGATGCCCGCCAAGCCTGCGTCGGGAAGCGGCGTGCGTCTGCCCATTAACAGCAGCTCGGAGTCGCAGTCATGGTTCCTGCGCCGCTATGGCATTGGAACCTACTCAAGCCCTCTGGGATTCGGCGGCCGCCTCGCGGTCTCTCTCGCACCGCGTCTCAACCTGCGCGTAGGCGCAAGCTACTTCAGCTTCGGGATGACGCGCTCGGTCAGCAACATTCCATTTTCTGCGAACGTGAAATTGCAATCTGAGCAGGCCTCGCTCGACTGGTATCCGTTTCACAACAGCTTCCATCTCAGTCCCGGCATTCTGTTCGGCAGCAGCAACCGTGCTTTTGGGTCAGCTTCAATCACGGCGGGGAGTTCCTTCACGCTCAATGGCGTGACCTACTACAGCAGCTCGACGAATCCGGTCCACGCCTCGGGTTCCGTGCTCATGGCGCACACCGCGCCCACCTTTACCGTGGGATGGGGCGACTGGGTCCGCGGCGAACGCCAAGGTCATTGGGCCTTCCCGTTTGAGATGGGCTTTGCTTATGTAGGCGACCCAACCACCTTGCTGAACTTCAGCGGCACCGCCTGTACGGATCCAGCGCAACAGTTC
>JAJXXG010000347.1 GCA_021781255.1 Acidobacteriota bacterium | reverse complement strand
CCGCATGATCAAGAACTCGTTTCTTGTTAGGGAAAAACCACTTGGCTGACGTGCTTCCGGGATACATCTACTCTGGTTCCGCTGTAGCCGCGAACGCCGCTAACCTACCGCGGCTCCACGTTGTAGAGGAAGTAGGCGCGCAGCTCAAGATAAGGACCATGAAACTCCCTGGGGAGGGGCGGATAGCTGGAACCGGTGATAGCGCCCCAGGCCGCGCGGTCCAGTCCGGTGTCGCCGGAGCGGCCTTCCAACTGCATGTCAGTCACCTGGCCGTTGGGCAAAACCTTGAAGCGGACAGCTACCACGCCTTGCTTGAGGATGGGCGGATTGACCTCATCGGGGATCAGAGGGTCCCATGTCAATTGCGTGATGTAGTGCCAGCGCTGCAGCCAGTTGCTGAAATTCACGCCCTGAGTGTCAGATAGGACATCGATGCCGCCAGTACCGGCTCCAGGGTGCATTCGGAGCCCGCCCCCGCTCGGGATACCGTAGTTTTGCTGGCCCCGGCCGCGCATGGCTTTCTGCATGTCCTCGCGGAGCTGGTCGGCGGGATTCTGCGAGCCCATGGCGAAGTTTGGCTTGGCGGGAACAGCGGCCGGACGCGGCGCCTCAACCTGCGACTGCGATTGCGGGCTGGGCGGAATCACCGGCTGCGGCTTGGGCTGTTCCTGGACCTGGGGCTGCTGCTCGGGCGGCGGAGGCGCCGGCGGTGCGAGCTTCTTCATCTCATCCAGCGCCTGTTTGTTGATCAGCGGGTGCTTCAGCGGCGGGACCGGTTTTGGCGGCTTCAGAAACGGAGTATCGAGATAGGTAAAGAGCTCGTGGTTCCTGTTGCGGTTGGAATCGACCACATTCGGTACTTTGATATAGCGGGGAAGCAGGAAAAGGGCAAAGAGAATTGCGATGTGAACAAGGACAGCCCAGAGCGTTCCCTCGCGCAGGCGCGCCCAGCGACGCTCGTCTTCGAGCTCGCTGATCATTGCAAGCAATTCGTGGGCGTCGTAGTCGACCCAGCGCGAAGTGCGACCGGAAGAAAACCGGGGATTATCAGGCTCGGGGCCAAGGGAAGGGGTCAGAGCTGGAATCGCCTCGGGGCTTGAGCCCTGGTTTGAGCTTTGGCCTGGGATCGGGCCGGAGTACAGGTCAAGACCCAGGCCCACAAGCGGGCTGGATCTCCGGGAAGACACCGGCTTCTGAGCAGGCGAATCCTCTGCAGGGCTGTTTGATTGCGAACTCGGCTCTGCTGGTCTCTTGGGTTTGTTCACTTCGGCTGGCGCTTCGCTGATGGGCATTCGATCTCGAGGAACCTCAGGAGGCACATACGTGCACTGCCGGCTCCGTATTCGAGTCCTTCCTATTTATTCTCTCATCCCTGGCAATGCCAGGCGCAAGACCGCGCCCCCGTACAATTGTTTTCGACAGACCCTAATGAATTGACGCAGAGCAGGCCGGAAAGGGACAGCGATTGAAGCGGTTTTTTGCGCACGTTGTGGCGGAATGGAAGTTGGCGATCCTGCCAGTGCTTATGAAGTGGGGCGTGTGGGGGGTGGGGGCAGTCGCGGCGCTCGACTCCGCGAGCATTCCCGTGCCCATGGACGCTATTCTTGCCCTGTATGTGTGGAACGATAAGCGCAATTTCTGGCTTTATTGCCTGATGGCGGCAGCAGGCTCGACGATCGGAGGACTCGTACCCTATTGGCTGGGCCGCGCCGGGGGCGAATTGTTCCTGCTCAAACGCATTGACCGGGGGAAGCTCGATCGCATGCGCGACCGCTTTCAGCGCCAGGAGTTCCTGGCGGTCCTGATTCCTTCAATGATGCCGCCGCCGACGCCCTGGAAGATCTTTATTTTCGCTGCCGGCGTGTTTGAGATGCGCGTAGCGAATTTTATGCTGGCCGCTTTTGTGGGAAGGCTGCTGCGCTGGCTTACTCTTTCGCTGCTGGTGCTCAAACTGGGACCGGGCGCAGTCGATCTGGTGGCGCGCCACGCCCTGCCCACCGTTCTGATTGTGGGCGCGCTGGCGGTGCTGGGATTTGCGTGGTGGTGGATGAAGAAAAAGCGTTCCGGGAAGCTGCTGAAAGATTAGGCGACACTGCCTTGCCCGGCGCCAGGTCAATGCGGCGCACCTGCGCAGGCAAGCCGGGCGCTGCACCGAGGACGATCACGGTGCAACGCGTTACCGTTGCACACGGCCATCCATCATCTCACCGGCGTCTTCCCACCCCGCGGACGAAGACCTGTCCGCGGGGGCCCCGGTCTGCCACCCCGCGGACGAAGACCTGTCCGCGGGGGCCCCGGTCTGCCACCCCACGGACCAAGACCTGTCCGCGGGGGCCCCGGTCTGCCACCCCACGGACCAAGACCTGTCCGCGGGGGCCCCGGTCTGCCACCCCACGGACGAAGACCTGTCCGCGGGGGCCCCGGTCTTCCGGCCATCGACCACGTAAACCCAGCCGGCAAGCGGCGCGGTGCTCGCGGAGCTGCGCGTGGCCAGGAACGCATAATCGAAGCGCAGGTCGGTGAATTCGACGGTTGTCCACGCGCGGTTGGGCGGGAGATTGGGAGGGTCCATGCCGGGAACGGGTTCCTGACCGAGGTCGCGGATCACGGCCCATGTTCCCCAGTCGAGATACACGCGACCCAGCAGCGTCTGTTTGGCAGCCTGTACCGCCGGTGTGTCGTCGGGCTTGTAGAGCACGTCGTGGTGGGGTTCGCTTTCAATTGATCTGGTGCGGGTGTCGATCTCGGCAGTTTGATAAAAGTCCGCGGTTTCGAGAATCGCATGCCAGCGAAAGGGATTCACGGGGTACGGCTCAGCGGCCGTGCGCGTGACCGGCTCGGAGGCGATGTTCGTATTTTGGATCATCGCCAGCGCCTGCGCGTGCTCTGCCCATCGCCAGCAACCCATGGCCACGATCGCGGCCAGGGCGAAGATGGCCCATCCGCGGCCGCGAAACTGCTCCCTGCGCGCGCCGATCTCACGGTCCGTCAGGCCAGTCACCCAAGGCATGAAGAAGGCCAGGAAAAAGAAGACGTAAAGGAGAGGCTCGACGATGAAGATAAAGCTGCCTGCGTACCAGCGGGGATTGAAGGGGAAGAACGGGCGCAGACCGTAGTTGTTGGTCCAGTCGAGCAGCAGGTGGCTGAGCGCGGCGATGAAGGCGGTTGCGTAGAGCCAGCCCCAGTGGACGGGCTGGCGCGAGGGGAACAGGCTAACCGGGGCAGAGCCGAGCTGAGAGAGGGGCTCAGGGGTTTGTGCTGTGCCGCCCTTTCGCCATAGCTTGAAAAAGCTCCTTCGACTCTGCTTTGCTCCGTTCAGGATGACAGGGGCACGCTTGGTTCGTGCTGCCCGCCAGCGGTGAAAGATCCATACTG
>JAJXXG010000718.1 GCA_021781255.1 Acidobacteriota bacterium | reverse complement strand
GCGACTACGCTGTCCGATGCCGAGGCGATGGTGGAGGCGGCGGAGAGGACCAAAGGTTTTCTGCAGATTGGCTTTGAGCTGCGCTATTCGCATCTCTACACAGCGGTCAAGGACTGGATCGACCAGGGGCTTCTTGGGCGCGTGCTGAACACGCACTGCCTCTATTGCAGCAGCGCCTGGGGACGGCACGATTCATGGCGCGCGAGCGCGCGGACGAGTGGAGGAATGTTTGGCGAGAAGTTAAGCCACTACGTCGATCTGGCGCGATGGTGGATCGGCGATCAGGTCGAGGAGGTCTACGCAACCTGCGCGCCGAACGTGATTCCCTACTATGAAGTTCATGATAACTACCACTGCACCTATCGCTTCCGGAATGGAGCCGTGAGTCATCTAACCTTCATGATGGGCCAGGCGGCAACCTTCAAGGGAGATCCATTGCAGAATGCGGTTTCGCAGCAGGAAGGCGATGGGCACATGCTGCGCTACATGATCTACGGAGACAAGGGCGCGGCCGAGACGGACGTTTTTCCGCGCACCATCAAACGATGGGAGTTCGGCGAGAACGACTACGGCCAGACGAGCGAGTGGGTGCAGACGGAGACCTGGAGTCCCGAACGGGACTTTGCTTACTTCCACAATACCCACGATCAGGCGCTGGATATCGTCCGGCGCGTGACGGAAGGCGAATCGCCGAAGACCAACCCTCGGGATGCGCTGGAAACCACGCGGCTCTGCTTAGCGGCAGAGATCTCTGCAAGTGAAAAACGGCCGGTCCGTCTTGAGGAACTCCGGCCGGCAAATTCGTGCTCGTCACCGGACGAGCGGAGTGATGGACGATGAGCGAGGAGTCAGGCCAGCAGGCAGCCATGCCGGCACAGGAGCACATGGTGCAATCGCCAGTCATGACCGCCAACAGCCTCGCGATTTATTACTCAGACCGCGGTCTGATGCGGCGCAACGTGCTGTGGATTACCTTCGGCCACTTCGGCACGGCGCTCTCCATGACGATTGTTGAACCGCTGATGAACCTCCGGCTCAAGGCAATCGGTGTGAGCGAATCGCACATCGGGCTGCTCGCATCGGCCAATCTCTGGGCGGTGAGCTTCCTGGTCATGTATTTCTCGTGGAAGAGCGATCATTGCACCAGCCCGCTTGGCCGTCGCACGCCCTACGTGCTCCTGTCACTGCCGTTTATCACCGTCGCGCTCATCCTCTTCCCGAATTTTCACCAGAAGTGGCTGCTGATCGGCCTGATGATCGTCTACTACTACTTCAATGACATGAAGGCTTCCACCTACCCGCTGCTGTCAATCGATTGCGTCTCGAAGGAGGTTCTGGCCCGCGTATCCGGGATCGTAGCTATCGTGATCAGCCTGGCCGGATTCCTGTCTTCGCGTTTAGGCGCGCAAATGGCGGACGTGAATCTGCGAGGCGTATTCGTTCTTGCTGCGATTGCAATGGCGACTGCGACATTACTGGCGCTGTGGCAGATCAAGGAGCCGCCGTACCACCATCCCGCCAAGGGGAAATTCAATCTGCTGGCGCCGATCAAGGTTGCCTGCCAGGACAAACGGATTCTGGTGCTGATGGTGGCGGTGGCGCTGCTGAACGCTTTTCCGATGATCTTCACCACCTGGGTGTGGTTCTATGCCAAATCCAAGCTCGGTCTGACGATCGGAAACACCGGGGTTGCGTTGTCGTGGGGGCTTCTGCTCAAGATTGGGGTTTCGTATCCGGCAGGCTGGCTGATCGACCGGTTAGGCAGCTATGTAGCGCTATGCATCGAGTGGGGCCTGATGCTGGCTCTTGCGGTGTGCTCAATTCATGTGGTCAATTCAAATGGCTTGATCCTGCTCATGGTGCTGTTCTCGTTGTTCACGCCGTTGCAGGTTGCCGGAGACACGATCCTGTGGAAGACAATGGATAAAGCCGACACCGGATCCTACACCTCAACAGTGGCTCTGATTCGCAACTTTTGCACGGGCACAGTGATCGCAATCTCGGGCTACCTGATCAAGTGGACCGGGAGCTATGTAGTGGCCTTCTGGTTTGGCTTCCTGCTCAGTTCGATTGCGCTGATCGTATTCTTTATTTACCGGTACATCATGCGGAGCGGAGGAGCGTCGGAGGCTGCCGCGCCTGAAGATGTCAGCGGTGCGGAAGTCCTTGAAGAATCCGTCGCGACCGACACGCCGCTGGCCTTTGAGCGGCACGCATCGATCGGAAGGTTCGCAGCGGAGTTTTGATACCCGGCAAAGTGCTCGCAATGCCGGAGAAATGAATCTCCGAGGGAGCCAGGCAAGCAGCTATGGACAGGCACGCCTTGTTGACGGCGCTGGGTGAATTTCCAGAGAAGACGCCGCTGCGGTCCAGAACGCTTGAATCGGTCGATTGCGGAAGTTATTTCAGGGAAAAAGTTGAATATTACACGGAGCCAGATGAAGTTATTCGGGCCTATATCTCAATTCCAAAAGACAGAAAGTCGAAGATTCCGGCAATTTTCTGCCATCACCAGCATGACTGGAATTTTGCGCTGGGAAAGAGCGAAGTGGTCGGCCTTGCCGGCGATCCAGATCAAAGATATGCAGCTGAATTGGCAGAGCGCGGGTACATCACATTTGCCCCGGACGCCATTGGGTTCGAAGAGAGGAACTGGAGCGGAGGCACATTCGAAACAGCCCGCTTCGAACTCACTTCCCGCCTGGTCGTGGGCCGTACGCTGTTAGCCAAAGTGCTGCATGATGCGTCCGCGGGCATCTCTTACCTGGAAAGCCGCGGCGAGATCGACCGCAGCAGAATCGGCTTTATCGGCCATTCCTATGGCGGACGGATGGCAATCTGGGCGCCGGCCATCGATCGGAGAATTCGAGCATCCGTGTCAAATTGCGGATGCATCAATTACAAAAATTCACTCGGGCGCGAAGTGGGTATCCAGATGGAATTCTGCGTCCCCGGCGTGATGAAGATTGGTGATATCGAGGATATTGTCGCGCTTGTGGCGCCTACGCCTCTGTATATCTCGGCGACCGATCAGGATAAGTGGAGCCGCGGAGCGGAGCAGATCGTAGATTCGGCAAAGTCGTCCTTCCCGGCAGACACCCTGAAGCTCAAAATCTGGCCAGGCGGGCATGTCTTCACAAAGGCCATGCGAGAGGAGGCTTACCGGTTTCTTGACAGGCATCTTCTCTGATCGGGCCGTGCTGTACTGAATTGCACATTCAAATGAGCGTTCGTAGACGCTTAACCGGAAGAGTACGCGCAATGGTGCAGTGCCACACACCTCCCATTTTGCTCTCACCGAACGAATCGCTATTGTCATGATTCAGCAGTCTGTGTAGATTCCAGTTCAATAAGAACAAGAAGCTATACGGGTTTGTGGCAT
>JAJXXG010000013.1 GCA_021781255.1 Acidobacteriota bacterium | reverse complement strand
GCTCAAATACGGTATCGATTATGTGACCAAGGATCAAACCGGCCAGCTGTCGGCCGATATCGATGCGCCGATCGTTTTTGTGGGCTACGGGATCGACGCGCCGGAGTATCAGTGGAATGACTTCAATGGCATCGACGTCAGGGGCAAAGTGCTGCTGGTCATCGTCAATGAGCCGCCGTCGGAAAATGAGGCATTCTTCAAGGGCAAGGCGCTTACCTATTACGGGCGATGGACCTACAAGTATGAGGAAGCGGCGCGCAGGGGAGCAGCCGGCGTTCTTGTGATTCACCGCACCGATCTGGCGAGCTATGGATGGGAAGTCGTCCGGAACTCGCAATCGACGGAGACGTCCTATCTGCAGAACGATCCGCTTTCCAAGCTTCGAGCTGCCAGTTGGATACAGCATGATGTTGCGGCTAAGCTGCTTGCACTGGCCGGGATGGATGTCGATCAGGCGATCATGGCCGCGGGCAAGCGTGGATTCAAGCCGATCGAACTGCCGGTGCGGCTGCGTGCTCACATCGCCAGCACCGTGCGCAAGTATGATTCAGTCAATGTGATTGCGATGGTTCCGGGCGCGGACCCGGCTCCGGGCGGCAACGTGATCTACACGGCGCACTACGATCATTTGGGCATCGATCCCAGCCTGCCGGGCGACAAAATCTACAATGGCGCAGCGGACAATGCAACCGGCTGCGGCATCCTGCTCGAGATTGCGCGCGCCTTTGCTCAGTCAAGCCTGCCTCCGCCGCGAACCGTGTATTTTGCCTCAGTCACGGCCGAGGAGCAGGGCTTGCTTGGCTCCGAATATCTGGGAATGCATCCGCCAGTGCCTGCCAAGGATCTTTCGCTCGACTTGAACTTCGACGAGTTGCTGCCCATCGGCGTGCCGCTTTCGGCGCAGGTTGACGGGGCCCAGCGCACCACCTTCTACCCGGTTGTAGAGAAGACGGCGGCCGCATTTGATCTTAAAATTCAACCGGATGATAATCCTATGGCAGGGCTCTACTACCGTTCGGACCACTTCAGCTTCGCCCGCTTCGGCGTACCGGCCTTCTCCGTCGGCGAGGGCGATCTCTATGCGGGGCATGGGGAGGACTGGGGCAAGCGGCAAGAGGAGGAGTTCACGACGCAGCGCTACCATCGCCCCGCGGATGAATACAGGCCAGAGATGGACTTCAGAGGCGATGCCAAAATGGCGCAGTTCGGTTTTCTGTTGGGTTGGCAGGCATTGGAGCTGCCCCCAGTGAACTGGAGGCCGGGGGACGAGTTCGAGGCGGTCCGAAGAAGAAGCATGAATGGCGGGCTGTAGAGTATTTTCCGTTCCGGCGGTATCAGGGGTGGTTCGGGTCCCGTTTTACTGGGGTGTAGGAGCGCTGGTGAAGACGCTCTGATTCGCCTCAGGTTGCAGGTCGAATTATGGCGGAAGTTTCCAAGTGGGGTCTCAGGTCCATCGAAGGGCGAAGAGCCGCGAGTGCTCTCGGCCTGCTTCTGATGGGAGCGGGTTTTCTGATCCCGGCCTCGACCGTTCCCCGGCTCGCGGCTCAAACATCCGATCCCATCTTGCATCGCCGGGTTGACGCTGAAGCGGTGGAGCAGATGGACTCCATCACCATCTCGCGCGGCAGAACCACTCTGCCGGCTGATGTTTCCGGTTCGTATTCCCTGGGTGAGAGCGGGGAATCCATCGAGATTGACTTGCAGCCGGACCGGCTGAACGGCTATATCTCGCGGCTGGGTAAAAATGCCAGCGACGCCGGCACGCCCTTGACGTTCTTTTTCGCCACGAGTTTGCTGAACGGCCGCCAACTGAGCTTCACTACGCGGCGCGTTCATGGGGTGTGGTTTTCCTTTGCAGGAACCATCGTGCGCGGAGTAGCGCAGACCCGCTCGCAGCAGGGGTACTACCGGCTGGAAGGGAGGCTGGTGCTGCACGACGCAGCCAACCAGACGGAGCAGTCGCGCGACGTCTCTTTGCCTCTGGAGCGCCAATACTCCGACGGGTGATCCCGCCTTCTCTGGAGCACTGTATTACCTACAATGCGTTAGAGCATTTTAGGGAAAGGTATAGACCGGGCCGCAAGGGCCGGTGTGGCCGTTCTACCAAGGAACGGCCACTCGTAACTCCTCTTTCTGGACCACAGTATTCCCTAAAATGCGTTAAGTCGGGCAAGGGAAAAGGCGCGAAGGCCGCCCAGGAGGAGCTGCGCGCCGCAATGTACCGCTCCGGCGAGTCAGACGGCGGTTTCTCTGGTCACCGGAGCCTGACGGAAATAGGACTGGTTGGCCATGTGGCATGCGGCCGCCGCATGGTGGCCAAAGACGACGTCTTCCACCACGGGCTGACGCGTCTTGACCGAAGAGAAGAATCGCTGCAGGTGCGGCGCCGTCTCGTCACAGGAAATGCCTTCAAAGGTCTGGGTATCCGATAGCGCAGGCACACGCGCAACCTTGGCGTCATTTTCCGCATGCCATTGGGCTTCATAGGCCTCGCGCATGGCGAGCGGAAAGCTCGCCGCGTAGTAGCTCGGCTTGAGGTCGATACCTGGCTGCGGCGAATACGTAATCTGTGTGGGGATCACCTCAATCACGCCGCGCGATCCCATGAAGCGGGTAAAAGAAGGCGAGTCCGTATCCAGCGTCAGACGCACCGAGACGATCAACTTGCCATACTCGAAGAGCACCAGATGAAGATCGGGCATATCGCGCCCATCTTTCCAACGCACAATTCCGCCTGCCGCCGTGGCCCGGTCCGGCATCTGCGTAAGCCCGAGCGCAAACTGCATCCCGCTGATCAGGTGCACCATGAGATCGCCGGCGACCCCCGAACCGTAGGCGCGCCAACAGCGCCAACGCGCAAAGGTATAGGGATCGAGTGGTTTCTTGGGAACGGGGCCTTGCCACGTAGCCCAATCCAGGTTTTGCTCGGAGAGCCCAGGGGGCGGCGGATATTCCCAGGCTCCCTGCGGGGCATTGCGTCCCATGGTCAGCTCCACGAGCGAGACATCTCCGATTGCCCCGCTCGCGATCATCTCCTTCACTTTGGCGAAGATGATGGAACTTACCCGTTGCGCCCCGATCTCGACAATCCGGTCTGTCGCCTGCACAGCCTTTACCATTTCGGCGCCTTCGGTGATGCTATGCGACATCGGCTTCTCGCAGTAGACATCTTTCCCTGCGCGGACAGCTTCAATCACAAGCTGCTTGTGCCAGTGATCCGGCGTGCCTACGATGACGCAGTCGATGTCTTTGCTCTCAAGCAGATCCTGGTAGCGGCGCGTGGTGCGAATGTTCTCTCCCTCGATCTGCTGGGCCAGAGTGTGGCTCTCGTCGTAGAGATCGCAGGCTGCCACGCATCGCACGCCGGGAAGCGCGATGGAAGTCCTCAG
>JAJXXG010000425.1 GCA_021781255.1 Acidobacteriota bacterium | reverse complement strand
GGAGGGCGAGCGCTCGCTCTCAGTCATTCTGACCACGATGTACCTGGTGCTGGGCGCAGCCATCGTGCTGGCGGAGATTTTTGCGCCCGTCTACATTCACTGGTGGTTCAACGGCTTTGACGCCGAGAAGGCCGCGGTGTGCGTGCGGCTGACGCGCATCCTGCTGCCCGCGCAGTTGTGCTTTTTTGCCGGGGGCGTGTTTGGCGCGGTGCTGCTGGTGCGCAAGCAGTTCAGCGTGCAGGCGGTGGCGCCGCTGATCTATGGGCTGGGCACCATCGTGGGCGGCGTGCTGCTGGAGAAGCGCATGGGCGTGGAGTCGCTGGCCATCGGCACGGTGGCAGGCGCGTTCTTCGGCCCGTTCTTCCTGAATTTCCTTTTTGCCCGGCGCGCAGGCACGCGCTACCGGCCCATTCTCGACTGGCACGACGAGGGGCTGCGCGAGTGGGTGCGGCTCTCACTGCCGCTCATCGCCGGGGTTTCCCTGGTCACGGCCGATAGCTGGATCATTGCGCACTTTGCCTCGGCCACGGGGGGCGCTGTTTCGCTGATGAGCTATGCCAAACAGCTGTTTACCGCGCCGATGGCCATGCTGGCGCAGGCAGCGGGCGCTGCGTCGATGCCGTTCTTCGCCAGCCTGTGGACGAAGGAACGCCATTACGAATTTGCGGTGCAGGTGGCGGACTCGGTTTCGCGCGTGGCGGCGTTGAGCCTGCTGGCCGCCTCGGCCATGATTGCGCTGGGCAAGCCGATGATCGATCTTGTGTTCGTCGGTGGGCGCTTTTCCGCTGCCGACGCGGGCGAATGCGCGGCATACTTCGCGGTGTTCTCCGTCTCCATGTTTCTGTGGTCGGCTCAAGCTATCTACTCGCGCGCGTTTTACGCTGCGGGGAACACGTTTGTGCCCATGGTGGCGGGGACGGTGGTGACGGTGGTGTCGCTGCCGATCTATGCCTCGCTCTACCACTGGCATGGGGCGATGGGACTGGCCGTTGCCTCCGACGTCGGCATCGCGATGCAGACCGTGCTCATCGCCATTCTGCTGCACCAGCGGCATATGGTCTCGCTGGCTGGCGTGGACTATGTGGAGCTGGGGCGGTGCGCGCTGGCAGGTGCGGCGGGCGGCGCTGCGGTGTGGGTGATTTTCTCCTGGCTAGGAGGGATGGTGGCTCCGCTGCTGGCCTCATACCTGCCTGCGCCGGGCCGGTGGACCGATCTGGACCTGGTGCTGGCGGGCACGGCGGTGTGGGTGGTGGTCACGGAGAGAGTGCTTGCACTGGCCGGTTCGGCCCTGCCCAAAGTAGCCCGGCAGCGGCTCGGCTGGGGCTAAGCGCTCAAGAGACACAGAGGCCCCGCCGCGGCGGGGCTCTTGTGTCTGATCCATTGCAGCGTCTCAGGGCTAGGCCTGTTTGGTCGCCTCGGGCGCGGCAGCGGGGGCGGCCGGCTTGGCTTCAGGCTTCGCATCCGGCTTGCGGATGTCGATGCCACCCTTGAAGAAAGCGCCGTCTTCGATGCTGATGCGGGCCGCGGCTACGTCCCCGGTGAGGGAGCCCTCGGCGCGAATGTCCACGCGATCCGTTGCGGAGACATTGCCGCGCACTTTGCCCAGAACCACGATTTCGCGGGCGGTGATGCTGGCCGACACCTGGCCATTTCGGCCCACGGTGAGGCGGTTGCCGGGCAGGTTGATGCTGCCTTCAATCTTGCCGTCGATAAACAGCGATTCAGAGCCGGTAATCTCGCCTTTGATAAACAGGCCTTTGCCGATGGTGGCCTGTTCGCCGACCGGAGCAGCGGGGCGGGCGGGGGGTTCAAACGCCGGAGGCGGGGGCATGGGGCGCGAAGGCTCCGGGGTGGGGGTGGGAGCAGGTGTTCCGGACTGGTTGGGTTTCCACATAGCGCTCAAGGGTGATTCCTTTTCTGTCCTGGTGGGACTGGGTTTCCAAGGCAGGGGCCAATTCCGTGGTCCCAAAAAGCTGTTGCCGCGGGGCAGTGTGCAAAGCGCATGCGGGTTCCACATGCATCCGCGTTTCTGATGTTCCTTCTGCCTGGCGGTCCCAGGTATGTCACTTCGACTATTCTATGCTGCCATGCGGCAGATATTCGAGCGCGGGCGATATTCGACGCCCGAAAGTTTCCAACTGTGACAACACTATACAACCAGAAAATGGCCGGGCGTCACGGGACAGACCCTACAATCACGGTACAAGAGGACTCGATGCAGCGCAAAACGGGAATCCTGAGGACAGGCGCATGGGCGGCAGCGGCGGCTGTGGCGCTGGGCATTGGACTGGCGGCCGCGGCCCAGGAGGCTCCCTTTGACGTGGTTATCACCCGCGGCCACATCGTGGATGGAACCGGCTCGCCGTGGTACTCGGGCGATGTGGGGATTCGCGGAGGCCGAATCGCAGCCATCGGCCACCTGGCGGGAGCGCCCGCAAAGCGCACCATCGACGCCCGCGGCATGGTTGTCGCGCCGGGATTCATTGACATGCTGGGCCAATCCGAGCTGACCATGCTGGTGGACCCGCGGCTGCCCTCGAAGATTTACCAGGGCATCACCACGGAGATAACGGGCGAGGGCGACTCCGCCGCTCCGGTAAATGACGCGATGCTGGCCGACGATCGCGCCACTTACGAGCACTTCCACATCACGCCGGACTGGCGCACGCTGCGGCAGTACTTTACGCGCATTGAAAAGCAGGGCATGGGCATCAACCTGGGCAGCTATGTGGGAGCCACCTCCGTGCGGCGCATGGTGCTGGGCGAGGCCGATGTGCAACCCACGCCCGCGCAACTGAAGCAGATGCAGGCGCTGGTGCGCGACGCAATGCGCGACGGGGCGATGGGCTTGTCCACCTCGCTGCAGTATGCGCCCGCGCCCTATGCGAAGACCGGCGAGCTGATTGCTCTGGCCAGCGTGGCGGGCGAGTACGGCGGCATCTACGCCACGCACATGCGCAGCGAAGGCGATGCGGTGCTGGATTCCATCGACGAGGCC
Organism: Acidobacteriota bacterium; assembly: GCA_021781255.1. Next base: position 10,770 of record JAJXXG010000425.1, on the reverse strand, counting down.
GCGCGCATTGGCCGCGAGGCGCATATTCCTGTGGAGATTTGGCATCTGAAGGCCGCGGGCAAGACCAACTGGGGCAAGATGCCGCAGATCGTCGCGCGCGTCAACGCGGCGCGCGCGGCGGGCGTGGACATGAGCGCGAACACGTACGCCTACACGGCCTGGTTCAATTCGTTCTCCGCGTTTATTCCACCCTGGGCGCACGATGGCGGCGATGCAAAGCTGATTGCCCGGCTCAAGGATCCGGCGCTGAGGGCGCGGATTCGCAAAGACCTGCTGAGCACAGGCAAGGACTCGGCGGGGGAGGACTGGGACAACGAGTGGCAGGAGGTTCCGGGGCCTGAGGGGATTCTGATTGCCGTCGTCGAGAATCCTGAGCTGTTGCCGCTCCAGGGCAAACGGCTGTCTGAAGTGGCCGCAGAGTGGCATGAGGACGCCATCGACGCGCTCTGCGACCTGCTCATCAAGGACAAGGCGTTTACTGAGGTGGCTGTGTTTGGCATGAGCGAGCCGGACGTGGCGCTGGCGCTGAAGCAGCCGTGGGTCTCCATCGACAACGACTCGCAGGGCACCTCGCCCGATTGGCTGCTGGGCCAGGAGCATCCGCACCCGCGCGCGTATGGCACGTTTCCGCGCATCCTGCGCAAGTACGTGCGTGAAGAAAAGACGCTGACGCTTCCTGACGCGATTCGCAAGTTTACCGCGCTGCCCGCGCAGCGCATGCGGCTGGTCGATCGCGGCGTGCTGAAGCAGGGCATGTGGGCCGATGTGGTGGTGTTTGATGCCGCGAAGATTCGGGACCTCGCGACCTATGAAAAGCCCAACCAGTTGTCCGAGGGTATGGAGGACGTGCTGGTGAATGGCGTGCCCGTGATTGAGGGCGGCAAAATGACCGGCGCGTTGCCGGGCAAGGTACTGCGCGGGCCGGGCTACGTGCCGTAAGGCCCACGCGCAACGCATTTTTGCCCTACTCTTGAAGTATGACGGATCGCGAACTGGTGGCGCGGATTGCCCGCTCGCCCGGCGGCAAGGCCGGGTACAAGCAGCTTGTCCGTGAGCTGGGGCTGGCCGGCGGGCGCGAGCGGCGTCTGCTGCTGGAGCAGCTTGCGCGGTTGACCGTGCGCGGCGAGCTGACCAAGATCGACCGCGAGCAGTGGGGCATTCCCCGCGCCGTGACGGGCCTTGCGGGCACGCGTGACAATCTTGTAGCCGGACGGCTGGACCTGCATCGCGACGGCTATGGCTTTGTACGGCCGAATGCGCGGCAGGCTGCGGGAACTGAAGACATCTTTATTCCGCCGAATGAGATGAGCGGCGCCATGCAGGGCGACCAGGTGCTGGTGGAGCTGGAGCCGCCGGGCGCCGATGGCCGCCGGTCAGGGCGCATTGCGCGCGTGCTGGAACGGCGCAACCCGACCGTTGTCGGCATCTTTCACTATGCACGCGCGGGACGCACGCGGGAGCACAGCGTTGTTCCCTTTGACGAGCGCATGACGCAACACATCCTGATTCCCGCGGGGCAGGAACTGCCGCCTGCCGCCCGCGCAGAAGCCACGCCACACCGCGTACTGGGCAAAGAGGCCGCGAGAACCGCCGGGCACGAGGACCTGGAGGGCCTGGTGGTGGATGTGGAGATTACGAGCTGGCCCTCGCCGACACGTCCACCGATGGGCCGCGTAATTGAAGTGCTGGGCGACCCCGACGACTTTGGCGTGGACGTGGAAATGATGATCCGCAAACATCAGCTTCCACGCATCTTTCCCGAACACGTGCTGGCTGAGGCGCGCGCTGTGGCGCATCTGGACCTGGCCGAGGTGGAACGCCGTCGAGATTTTCGCGGATTGCCCATCGTGACTATCGACGGCGAGACAGCGAAGGACTTTGACGATGGCGTTCTGCTGAAGGAACGCACCGATGGCGGCTATGAGTTGCAGGTGCATATTGCCGACGTGGCAGAGTACGTGCGCGCGGGAACTGACCTTGACCTGGAGGCGCGGCTGCGCGGCACCAGCGTGTACTTCCCGGACCGCGCGGTACCCATGCTGCCGCAGGAGCTTTCAACGGACATCTGCAGCCTGAGGCCCGGCGAAGACCGGCTGGTGCTGAGCTGCATTATGCAGCTCACGGCGGAAGGCCGCATTGAGAGCTACGAGATTGCGGAGGGCGTGATTCGCTCGGCGGCGCGCATGACGTACACCGAGGTGCATGCGATTCTGGAAGGCGATGCGGAGATGCGCGCGCGCTACGCCGCGCTGACGCCGGACTTTGAGCGTATGCACAAGCTGGCCTTGCTGATGAACAAGCGCCGCGAAGAGCGCGGCAGCATCGACTTCGACCTGCCTGAGCCGGTAATCGAGTTTGACGAGCAGGGGCAGATGCGCGGCGTGACGCGGGCCGAGCGCACGTGGGCCAACCGGCTGATTGAGGAGTTCATGCTGGCGGCGAACGAGTGCGTGGCCACATGGCTTGAGGACCTCGGCGCGCCGTCGCTTTACCGCATCCACGAAAAGCCGGAGCCGCGCCGCGTCGTCCAGTTCGAGGAGATTGCGGCAACCTTCGGCTATTCGCTGGGGCTGGGTTCGTTGCCGGTCAAGCGCATCCAGACGCGCGGCGACCGGCGCGACGCGCAGCGCAGCGGACGCGCAGCCCGCACGCATGAAGTGGCGGAAGACATTGCCGTAACGCCGCGCATGTATCAGGCGCTGGCCACGCGCATTGAGGGCAAGCCGGAGGAGCGCATCCTGAGCTACCTGATGCTGCGCTCACTGAAGCAGGCGCGCTACTCGGAAATCAACGATGGGCATTTTGCGCTGGCCGCGCCAACATACACGCACTTCACTTCGCCGATTCGTCGCTACCCTGACCTGATTGTGCATCGGATTACCAGGGAACTGCTGCGCAGGGGCGTGGAAGGCCGCGGCAACGTGGCGGAGGGACGGCACGCTTCGCCGTGGACGCATCCGCATGAGGGCCGCGAGCCGCAGACTCGCCCTGCTGCGCGACCTGCCGGCGCGGGCGCGCTGTTCGCCGGCGAGCCTCCCATTCCCGAAGCGGAGCTGGCGCAGATTGCCGACGAGACAAGCCAGACAGAGCGCCGCGCCGCGGAAGCCGAGCGCGAGCTGGTGGAGTGGAAAAAGGTTCGCTTCATGCAGGACCGCGTGGGCGAGGAATTCGCCGCGCTGGTGCTGAACCCCGCCAAATTCGGCCTGTTTGTGGAGCTGACCGACATGTTTGTCGAGGGGCTGGTGCCCATCGACTCACTGCGCGACGACCACTACACTTGGCGCGAGAACACGCATGAGATTGTGGGCGATCGCTGGGGGCGGCGCTTCCGCGCGGGCGACCGCGTGCAGGTGATTCTGGACCGCATTCTGGCGCAGGAGCGCAAACTGCAGTTCTCCATCGTGGAGGAAGGCATTCCACTGACTGGCAAGAAGCCGGGCGCGCGCCCACCCAAGGCGCCCAAGAAGCCCAGAAAGACGCTGCCGCATGGGAGCAAAGGCCACAAGCAGGGCAAGCGTCCGGGCCGGAAGCCTCGCCGCTGAGCACGACCTCTCACGACGCAGTTCTGCGCTTCGCCTTATTGATTCATCGTTGCATCCTGGGAACGCTCAGCTCTGCGCCTTTGCGCAAAGTTTATCGCCGAGCCTTGCGCTGAGCCATTGAGCCGATGACCGGCAGCTCGTACCACTCGCCGTTGAAGGCCTTGATGAGCGCCATGATCCAGAGAATTACCAGAACCAGTGAATCCAGGGGAAAGTTGTCAAAGTTCAAAAATCGCAGCGCCGGAATCACATTCGAAATGACTCCGAGCACGATGGTTATGAGCACGGTTGCTATGAGCAGATAGATCGCCTGCCAGCAATGAAACCGAACAAAGGGCCTCTTGTTATAGCGCTCGGCAAGCAGAAAGTAAACCGCGGGAATCGCGCTGATGTAAGCCAATCCGCCTGCTGCCTTATCTGTAAGTCCAACGCGGCTCTGGGTGAAGGAACTCTGGGATTTCATGGTCCTCCTTGGGACTTGCACGCCGGATGGACCGCCTCAAAACTCTTTGCCGGGGCCAAAGCTCGCCCAGGCAGAGGCGAAACCAATGTAGGACGCTATGGCAGCAGCATAGCACCATCGCAATGCACTGAGAAACCGCGGCGACGTGCGTGTTGTGTCGCTCCACGAGCATGCGATGCGGCTGAATTCCCCTTGCAGATGGCGGAAGCTGGAGCCGTCAACCACTCCCTGCGCAGGTCGTGTCTCAGTTGCTAACGCTGGTGAGCGCGCAGCGGCTCGATGACGGCGGACATATCCTTTTCGCCGTAGCCGGCGGCAATGGCTTGCAGAAAGCGCGCTTCCGCGGTCTTTGCCGTGAGCAGCTCAACGCCCAGCGTTGCCGCATCCGCGCCCGCATAGCTCAGATCTTTTCGCATGAGCGAAAGCAGGAAGTTCACGTCGTAGGAAGCCGCTGACATGCGGGCGGAGAGTGCGTTGAGCAGCGGACTGCCCGGCGCGCCATTGCATAGAACCTTCAGAGCCTGTTCGCGATCAAGGCCGCTGCGCTCAATCCACGCCAGGCCTTCAGCCAGGGACGCAACCTGAACGCCGCAGAGGAAGTTGTTGATCAGCTTCATGCGCGCTCCGCTGCCCAGGGGGCCAAGATGCACAATCTCCTTGCTCATGGCGGCAAGCGCCGGGCGAGCGCGCTCCAGGACGGCGGCTTCTCCGCCAACAAGAAAGTTGAGCTGGCCTGCCTCTGCCTGCATGCGGCTTCCGGTCACGGGGGCGTCGAGGAGGCTCAGGTTGCGCGCCGCGGCCAGGCTCGCAAGCTCGGCAATCCACGCGGGCGTCACCGTGCTCGACTCCACCAGCACGGCGCCCGGCTTTGCGCCCGCAAGTGCGCCCTGCTCTCCGGTCCACGCGCTACGCGAGGCATTGTCATCCGACAGCATGCTGATGACTACGTCCGCATTGCCTGCCGCTTGGGCCGGAGTGTTTGCGATCTGCGCGCCCGCGGCGGCGAGCGGCGCGGCCTTTGCAGATGTCCGGTTGTAGGCGGCGACAGAGAAGCCGGCTTTGAGCAGGTTTTTGGCCATGCCCATGCCCATGGTGCCCAGCCCCAGAATTGCGACTCGCTGCGTCATTTTTCTCTCCATTTTGGTCGAAGGGATTTATGTTCAAGCGAACGGCTGCACGCGGATCAGCCGGTTCAACTGCTTGTCTTCCATGCGAACGAGATTGCGCAGCGCGCGGCCGTATCCATCGAAGCGCACCTGCATCCAGTCGCCGTCTTCCAGTTCGATGCCCTCGCCGAAGCTGAGCGAGTGGGCTCCGTAAAAATGCACATGCACACTGCCGGGAGCGCGATGGCCTGTGAACTTGAAGTGATGGTGCTCAAGGTTGGCCAGGCTGTGGGCCATGTTTTCTTCGCCCGTCTCGATCGCTTTTTGCCACAGCAGAGCGCCACCGCGCTCGATGCTGACTTCGCCCTGGACGTCGTTGAACTCCGCGCCGACAACCAGTTCCGGGCCGATGCTGCATTGGCGCAGCTTGGAGCCCGCGAGGTTGAGATAATTGCGCCGCTCGAAGATGTGATCAGAGAATTCGTTACCCGCGCACATGCCGATGCGATGCGGCGTGCCGTCGTTTGCAATGAGATAGACACCGGCGATTTCTGCCTCTTCGCCGCCGTCTTCAGCGTGGGCCGGCGTTGTGAGCGGTGCGAACGGCGCTTGCAGCATGCCGCCGTTCCCCTTGTAGAACCATTCAGGCGCAATGCCGATCTCGCCTTCCTTCGGTCGTCCGCCGGCAATGCCCAATTCAAACATACGCATACTGTCTGTCACAGGTGTGGTTGCGTCAGTCGCCGCCTGCACATGCATGGCCTGCCTGTCCTTCGCGCTGCCCAGATGCGTGAGCCCGGTTCCGGAGACGAGCACGCGCTCCGGCATGCCCGGAACATCGATCGGCGGAAGCAGGCGCCACGCGCTCTTCCCTGAGTAGACATCGTCGTAGGAAAGCTGCTCGCCGGTCGCAATCTCTTGAGCGCGCCTGGACAGCGAGACGCCTTCGCGCATGCAGGCCGAGGCCAGTTCGTACACCGACTCGACCCCGGTGAGGCAGAGCAGATGCGGCTCTGCCACAAGCGCGACTCGCCGCCGGGAGCCGTCAGCAATCTGTACCAGACTTACCAATTCTGCTTCCTCCTATTCGATCACCTTGAAGCGTTTCAGCGATTCTTCATTGACCGTCAGGCCGAGGCCGGGCAGCGCATCGTCGAGGTCGATGTAGCCATCTGTTGGCACCGGCTCGCCGTCGAAGATGTACCAGAAAAGCTCGTTGCCCACCTCGACATCCACCCTGGGAAAGAACTCCGCAATCGGCGAGTTGAGGCTTGCCATCACCACGTGGTAGTTATGCATTTGCCCGGCATGCGGCACCACGGGCACCTGAAAGGATTCGGCAAGCGCTGAGATTTTTCGCGCCTGGCTGATGCCGCCCACGCGATTGGTGTCGAATTGAATATAGTCGAGCGCGTTGTTTTCGAGCAGTTCGCGGAATCCAAAAATTGTGAACTCATGCTCGCCGCCCGCGATGGGGATGCGCCCGTGGCTCTTCAATTCTCTGTAGCCGCGCGTGTCGTCTGGAATCACCGGCTCTTCGAGCCAGCGGAGATGGAAGGGCTCGAGCAGCGGCAGCATGCGCTTTGCGTAGTCAAGCGTCCATCCCATGTAGGCGTCGGCCATCAGGTCGATGCCGTCGCCAATCACCTCACGCACCGCGCGCACCAGCTCGACATTCTTCTGCATGCCCGCGGCGCCATCGATGGGCCCCCAGCCGAAACGCAGCTTCATGGCCTTGTAGCCTTCGGCTTTGTAGCGCTCGGCTTCCGCGCGCAGCTCAGGGATGGGCATGGCATACAACCGGCTGGCGTAGACGGGAATCTTCTCTTTTGTTCTTCCCCCGAGCAGGCGGAAGACCGGCTGCTTCGCGCTTTTGCCGAGCAGATCCCACAAAGCGATGTCCACCGCGGAGATGGCGGTCATGGCCACTCCCTTGCGGCCAAAGGCCATGGTGCGCCGGTACATCTGCTGCCAGAGAAACTCAATATCCCACGAGTCTGCGCCGATCAGCAGCGGCTTCAGATACGTATCGATGAGCGTCTTGGTGACAATGGGCGCAAGAGCCGCGTTGCCCAGGCCAACCTCGCCGCTGTCGGTAAATATCTCCACCAGCACCCAGCCGTGAAAGGCGAAGTTGCCCATAGATGCCTCGCGGAAGGCGACCAGGTCCATGGGGTTGGTGCAGAAGTGAGGAGGCAGCGGCACGGTCTTGCCTTCCCATTGAACAACGCGCGTGCGCACTTCAGTGATCTTCATGCGTGACTCTCAATCTCCCGTAGGTCATTCGATTGCAGTGGTTGAATCCTGCCCATGAACAGGACGAGGGCAAGGAAGCCGATAAGATGAAACGTGCCAATGGCAATGAAGAGCACGCCATAGCTGAAGCCGTGGCCCAGAAGCGCTCCGGCGATCAGGCCGAAGATTGCGCCGCCGATGGAGCCGCCAAAGCCGATGAGTCCTGAGACGGTGCCGACCGCCGATAGAGGAAAGACATCCGCGGGTATGGTCATGATGAGGCCAGACCACGATTGCTGGGCAAAGAATGCAATGCTGAACAACATCAGCGCATACGATACCGGCACGAGAGGGACCAACATCACGGCGGGCATCATGGCGGCGCTGATGCCCAGCACCAGCTTGCGCGAGAGGTCGAGCGAGCGGCCGCGGCGCAGCAGGCGGCTGGAGGACCATCCGCCTAGAAAGCTGCCGATGCCCGATGCGGCATACGGTATCCACGCGTAGTAGCCGACGTGTTTGATGTCGAAGCCGCGCGCGTCATAGAGATACTTGGGCAGCCAGAACAGCATGAAGTACCACGCCGAGTCGCTCATGAATTTTGCGAACACCAGCGCCTGCACGCTGCGCAGTCCTACGATCTCGCGAAACGTCAAACGCTGCGCCAGGAGGCGCGCATCGAGCGTGTTGGACGAGAGGACCGGCATGCCGCCGCGATAAGCGAACGCCCACCACAGCACCCACAGCAGCCCGATGGATCCGGCTGAAAAGAAGACCGCGCGCCACCCGCTATAGATCAGCACGAGGCCGATGAGCGGCGGAGCCAGCAGGGAGCCCACGGACGTTCCCGCGTTGATGAAGCCCATGGCGGTGGCGCGCTCCTGCGCCGGGAGCCACTCCGACACCACGCGCGCGGCAGCGGGAAATGCGCCGCCCTCGCCCATGCCGAGCAGGAAGCGCATCGCCAGCAGCCACGCAAAATTGAATGCAAAGCCGTGCATCATGCATGCCAGCGACCACCAGAGCATGATGAGCAGAAAGCCGCGGCGCGTGCCGAGCTTGTCCAGCATGCGGCCGCCAATTGCATACAGGGCCGCATAGGAAAGTAGAAAAGCCGTTTGAAGATAGGAGAACTGCTCATTCGAGATGGGGATGGTGCGCTGGATTGCGGCAATGGCCACAGAAAGCGTTTGCCGGTCGAAGTAGCTGATGGCAATGGCGGCCGTGACCAGCGCAACATAGCGCCAGCGGAGCGGGTGCCCGCTGAGGGGTGCTTCCATCGTGTCCGTGCCGGCCATGGCATCCATCGCGGTCGCTCCCTGCCGCTCAATTTGCAACCGCGAAACCGATTGGCGCGGCCTTGCCAAGCCAGCCGCCAACAAGCCCGCACCCACGGCATACAAACATTCTGCGCAGGTCAATTGTGAATTGCGCTGTCCACATTCGTCCAGCACGCCCGGCTAGGCTCGCTGATTCATTTCCTGGCCTGACGGCAATTTTGCTTTGTCACTCTGCCTGCCGCTGCGCAATCCACGCGTTGATTCTCGTGTCGAGGATGTCCAGCGGAAGCGGGCCTTCGTCGAGAACGGCGTCGTGAAAGGCGCGCAGGTTGAAGCGGCTCCCGAGCGCCTGCTTCGCCCGCTCGCGCAGTTCGAGAATCTTCATCTGTCCGAGCTTGTAGGCCAGCGCCTGGCCGGGCCACGCGATGTAGCGGTCCACCTCCGTCTCGATGTTCTTGTCGTCCATCGCGGTGTGCTGGTGGAAGAAGTCGATCATCTGCTGGCGGGACCAGTGCTGGTCATGCACTCCGGTATCGACGACGAGGCGGACCGAGCGCCACATCTCGTTCTCCAGCCGCCCGTATTCACTGTATGGGTCCTGATAGAAGCCGGCCTCCTTGCCCAGCCGCTCCGCATAGAAAGCCCATCCTTCGGAGTAGGCGTTGTATTCCGAGAAGCGGCGGAAGGCGGGAAGACCGGTCAGCTCCTGCGCGATGGAGAACTGCAGGTGATGGCCGGGGATGCCTTCGTGATATGCGATGGCCTCCACGTTGAGCAGCAGGCGATGGGTCGGGTCGTACTCGTTGACGTTGATGCGTCCGGGGCGACTGCCATTGCCTGCACCGGGCGAGTAGTCCGCCGGCACGGCATCCGGAGCGCGGTAGGCCTCCATGGGCACAACCTCAAGGCGCGCTTTGGGCAAATGGCCGAAGAGCTGCGGCAGCTTCGTATACATCTGATCGGTGTAGTGCTGGTAGAAATCGAATACCTGCTGGCTCGATTTGCCGTAGAGATCCTTGTCGTTGCGGATGTGCTCATTGAAACTCTTCAGGTCGTGGTATCCCAGCGACTGCGCGAGCTTGAGCATCTGGGCATCAATTTCAGCCACCTGCTTGAGGCCCATGGCGTGAATCTGGCCGGGGGTCAGGTCAGTGGTGGTCATGTGGCGAACGGCGAAGCGATATCGGGCGGCGCCATTCGGCAGCGCCCAGACGCCATACTCTGTTCGCCCGTGCGGAGCGTAATCGTTGCGAACGAAGGCGGCGAATTTCGCGTAGGCCGGTTCCACTTCGTCCCGCACCGCAGCCTCGATGGCGCGGGTGAGCCGATGCTGATCCGGCGCGGATATTGCGGAGGGGAATTTTCTTAGCGGTGCGGTGAAGGGGCTTGCGGCGAGCGGCCTGGTTCCAATGTCCTCCGCCTGCGAAGCCACTTTTTCGAGCAGGTACTTCGGCGGCATCAGGCGGTCGCGCAGGCCCAGGCGCATGTTGGCCGCGACTTGATCCAGAGCGTGCGGAATGGCGTGCAGGCGCGCGAGGAAATTCTCGTAATCCTTCACGGTGCGGAACGGCATCTGCGAGGCAAGCGCGGCTAGTTCAAGGTGATCGCCGTTCATTTGATCCACTGGCATCTCCCATGGCCTGAATTGCGCACCCTCCACGCTGTCGCGCAATTCACGGAGCATCAGCGTCCTGTTCAGCGCTTCATGTTCCGGGAAGCCCTGCGTGTCGATTGCTTCAAAGATGCGAATCTGTTCGCGCGCGTGCTGTGCGTCCTGTTCCTCCGCGGCAGCGGAGCGGTCATCGAGGCGGTCGTTATAGCGCGGGTCGCCGATTGCAGTGGCCAGCTCAGGATGCGTCTTCAGCCGGTATTGCCATTCCTGCTCGATGGCTGTGCGCAACTGCGCCTGGCGCGCGGCCAGCGGCGCGGTCGCGGTGGAATGCGATGCGTCGGGCGTGGACGCAGCAGGCTGTGCGGCGGCGACGGGCAGCAGGGCGAGCGAGAGCATCCATACCGGGAAGACTCGATGGTCAGTGGACATGCGCTGAAGCTCCTTATCTATTTGACAACGCCGTGCTGCGCACCGCGGGCCGATTGCGCAACGCCTCAAGAACGATGGCGCGTGTCTCTTCCAGCTCCGCGCC
>JAJXXG010001013.1 GCA_021781255.1 Acidobacteriota bacterium | reverse complement strand
GCAGCTCGATCAATAGCCTGACCTGCGATTCGCCTCTTGGCGACGGTCACATCCGCGTGGCAGGCGATCTGCCGGATAAAGGTCAGCCCAAACTCACGGTTGAGCTCCAGAAGATTTCCACGCAGGCGGGCCTTGACGTTTTGCGAACCCTGCGCAGTGGCCTTGCGGAGGACCTTGAGGCCAAGGGAACCGTGACCGGCAAACTTACCTACGACGCCGGCGACGCCACAACCTCTGCGCCAAAGGGCGCACCAGCCCGCCCACGCGCCGCTAAATCCAAAATTGCTAAGGCGCCTCCAGCGGCGCAGAGTTTGTTTTCGGGCAGCCTGCTCGTTGAGGGCTTCGCTCTCAGAGGTGGAGGCCTTAGCCAGCCCATCCAGATTCCAAAAATTACTCTGGAGCCAGCGCCCGCTACTGCGGGAGCGGCTCAGGCGCTTACCACGTCTCTTGCGATTCCCGCAGGCGGTCCGGCGCCTCTCGATGTGACAGTGCGGCTTGCGGGCAGCGGTTACCAGGTTGGGATACACGGCCCCGCATCCCTGCCGCGTATGAGGGAACTGGCCCATGTCGCTGGCATCTCGGAGACTGCGCCACTTGACTCGCTTGCCGGAGATCCAGCTACGCTTGACCTGAACGCTGAAGGTTCGTGGCTCCCCACACCGGAAGAGCCCTTTGCCCGGAACCCGGTTGCGGGCCCGGCAGCCGACTCCGCTCCTGCTGTGGCGCCGGTCGAAACCGGGTCAGACCGGTTGACTGGAACGGTGACTTTACACAACGCAAACTGGAAGTTCGATGCGCTGGCCAGCCACGTTGAGATTTCGCAGGCCATTCTCCACCTGGGGGGCGATGATCTCCGTTGGGATCCAGTGATGTTCTCCTACGGCCCGCTCAAGGGAAGTGCCGTGCTGCAGGTGCCCTTGGCCTGCGAGTCTGACGAGCCCTGCTCACCTCATGTTGAGCTGCATTTCGCCGAACTTGACGCTTCTGCGCTGCAGGCGGCACTCCTCGGCGCGCGCAAACCGAATACGCTCTTGTCCACGCTTTTGGCGCGATTCACGCCTTCGGAGTCCTCCCTCTGGCCCCGCCTGGAGGCCACTCTCACGGCGGATTCCCTGATACTGGGGCCGGTTATGCTCCATGACGCCACAGCCGCGCTTCATATCCTGCCCACTGAGGCGGATGTAACTAAATTCGATGCAGGCCTGCTCGGCGGCCAGATTCACGCCTCCGGAACGGTAAGCGGCCCGGATAAGCCCACTTACACTCTCACTGGGGACTTTGATCAGGTCACTGGCCCGGCCATGTGCCAGATGTTCGCACTGCACTGTGCAGGCGGCACCATCCATGGCAGCGGCAAGGTAACGCTCTCCGGCTTTACCGCAGACGATCTGGCTGCATCGGCCAAAGGAACGCTGCACTTCGAGTGGAAACGCGGGGATGTCCGCGGTCATGCGGCGTCCCCTGCTTCAGTGCTGCCCTCGGCTCTGGCTCGCTTTGACCTGTGGACCGCGGACGCGCAGATCGCCAACGGAGAAGTCAGGCTGACCCAGAATCAGGTGCAGCAGGGAACTCGAAAGGCCGCTGTGGATGCTTCCGTATTGTTTGCGACGCCTCTCAAAGTGACGTTTGCCGCGCCCAGGGAAACCACCTCTGCCAGATAAGCAAGCCTGAGGCGCATCCCGTTAGAATGGGGTATGTCCTCATCCATCCTTTCCTCCCCCATTCAAATCAATTGCAAGGGCATTCTCTTTGACATGGACGGCATCCTCATCTCGTCCCTGGGCTCGGTGGAGCGCAGTTGGACGAAATGGGCCAATCTGCGTGGTATTGATCCGGAGTATGCCATCAGCATTGTGCATGGCCGTCGCGCCATCGACAGCGTGGCGCGGCTGCGCCCCGACCTGGACAGCGAGGCTGAACTCAAGATCATTGAGGATTTTGAAGTTGAAGACAACGATGGATTACTGGTGCTTCCGGGAGTTTTGCAGCTGTTGGCAACGCTACCCAAGGACCGCTGGACCGTGGTGACCAGCGCAACCGAGCGGCTGGCGCGCTCCCGTATGGCAGCAGGCGGTGTTCCAGTGCCAGAGCGCCTGGTGACCGCCGAGCGGGTCACGCACGGCAAGCCCCATCCTGAGCCGTTTCTGGCCGGTGCCGCGCTACTGGGTTTTGCGCCCGAGGAATGCGTAGTCTTCGAGGACTCGGCTTCCGGCGCCCAGGCTGGACGCGAAGCTGGCTGCACAGTGGTGGCCACCACCTTTTCGCATCCTATTGAGACGCTGGATGCCGCCCATTATCTTGTGACCGACCTGACCGGCGTAAGCGCAAAGCCACTGACGAACGGGCAAGGCCTGGCTCTGAGCCTGACTCCGCTGGCGGGGTAGCCGGGCTCTACTGGTTGGCCTCAATGCGGCGACCGTGCGGGTCTTGCAGCGGCCGCGAGTTCATCTTGAAGATCGACGTGAAGGCGCGCAACTGCGAGCGGCCGATACTCAACTCCTGCTGGAAGACAAACCAGCGCACCCCCTCGGTGCAGGGCGGGGTGGTAATTGAGCCCATGTAGATCCAGTATCCGCGGTCGGCGGGCAGCAGGCCTCCGGGATTCACCATGTCGGTTACCTTCTCGGTGGCGCCCGTAGTCTCCGGCAGATGCTGCCACAGGATGGAGAGCATGGCGTTCGGGAAATCCAGGTTTTCCGTCAGGCGCACAGCGATCACGGCCATCTTGCCGTCCGCGCTCTTGTGGATCAGATGTATGGACATGTCAGAGAGCCGGCCATCCACTGCCTCTTCGCTGGGCCGGTGGAAGTCGTACTCCCGCAGGTCATAGCGTACGCCGCCGGCGACGATATAGCTGCCCGGGTTCACGCGGACGACGATCGTGCGCCCCGTGTTTTCAAGAGTGACCGCTCCGGCAATGTAGTGGAAATCAATCGGCTGCAGCGCATTGTTCAGGTGGGCATGGCGAATGTCAATCGGCGATTGTTCATGTCCTTCCAAGCACGCCTTGTACGCGGGATCCAGTCTGCCCCAGGCTTGTGGACCGTATTTGCCCCGGTAGTCCCACTGAGCGTTGGTTTGTGCGGCGGCCATGGCGGTCACGCCGATCAGAAGAGCAGCAAGCACTGCAATGCGCATAATTCTTACCTCGTGAAATAGACAGACTGCGCCCCGAAGAATTCTATTGCATCGACGCAGCAACGCAAAAAAGGAATGGGACCCCTCGTACGAGGGGTCCCATTTGCTGCGTACCGTGAACGCGGTACGGACTTACTTGGTTGGAACTGCCAGCAGGCCGGCCTGCTCGGCCAGGGTAGCAGCCTTGTCGGTAGCTTCCCAGGTAAACTCCGGCTCGCTGCGTCCGAAGTGGCCGTAGGCGGCCGTCTTCTGATAG
>JAJXXG010000872.1 GCA_021781255.1 Acidobacteriota bacterium | reverse complement strand
CGAGCAGCGGATACCGTCCTGACCTGAATCCAAACGATGCGGCAAACCAGGGCAACGCAGCGCTGATTCAGCAGGGAGTTTTTGATCCAGGGATGTACCAGTCAGCCCTCGGCAATCTGGCGCTCAGCTCAACGCAGATTTCCGAAGTACGCGTGCCCCAGTGGATCGGCCAGAGCAAGGCGTATTATCTCTTTCCACACAAGATCGAGAGCGGAGCCGTCTTCTATTACGGCAGTTACGCTGACCGCTGGAATCCGAACCTGAACGGCGTCATGCGAACATTCGATGTCTACATCGGCCGAACTTGGTGATCGAGGGGGCGCACGTGCCTCGCCAATCAAAATGCCGCAGTCGGTGGATCAACATGTGCGCAAAGCCACGTGCGTTTTGGAGCGCAATGATGGTGCTCTCCTTCCGACATGCCTAAGCGCCGCGCAGTGAGCAGTCCCGGACTACCGATGGGCTGGACTGGGCCGATTCCAACGGACAGCAGAGCCGGCACCCCTCGGACGGACCTCGCCTGATGCTGCCCATCCCAGCGCCACGACCCAGCCAAACAACGTCCACCCGAGGAGAGCATTCACGAGCAAAATCCACAGAATGGCCTTCGATCCTCGATAGAAGGCCAGTGCCGTCGGCAAGAAGTATCCGGCCAGCGTCGTCGCGAAGAGAATCAGGTGTGTCGGTGTGGTCAGGAGACCGGTGAAGGTACGTGCCAGCCCAACCGCAACCAACAGGACCGCCACCGCGAACATTCCGCCGACAAACAAGAGCCGAAACTTATCTCTCATTTGCCACCTCCGCAAGTTGCGGTTAAAGTGTAGCGCGGTACCGGTTCGGTCGTCACAAGCCGATCAGTTCCAAATCGGAGAATGCCTCCCGCGAGTGGCACAGGCCAGCCCTGTTTGTTCGTAACGATCTTCAGAGTCTGCAGCTCTTGGCGAGGCCGGCTTGCGAATCGGCTTGAAGATCTCGGAAGTAGGTTGGGCCTATCAGATGGACGGCTGCAGACGATGCGCTCCGGTGCCACGCCAATAACTTACCAACCCCAAACTAACCCCAAACACCAATTCGTCAATGCTCTTTAAAGCTCTTTAGCACTCTTTGAAACAACCAACCGCGTTCCCCAACTCGTTGAAACTACATTAGTTGCATCACTCATAACCCAAAGGTCGCTGGTTCAAATCCAGCCCCCGCAACCAAATCAGGCCGAGAGCCAGCCTTGGATAACTTAGGCAATAAGCCCTGCTTCCGCGGGGCTTTGGTGTTTTTGGGGGATTGCTTCATCCTCACGGCCACGCCGGCGCTGGCGGCCGCGCAATCACGCAGGGACTGGATGGGCTCACCCGGTGCGTTTCCTACCGCATCTCAAGGAGCGCGGCCATCGTCTCCACTCCATCCCACAGGTTCCGCAGACGAAGATTTTCATTGGCTGCGTGCTGGTTATCGTCGTAATTGGCTATGGGCACGGTAATGGTGCGGGTGCGCGCCGCGCGCTCCATTGCGCCCAGCGGGACGCTGCCGCCCATGGTAGGCAACAGCACCACATCGCCACGCGCGCTCTCAACGGCTCGAACAACCTCCCGCGCGATGGGCAGGTTCATGGGCGTGCGCACGGCGTTGTAGCTTGCCGGATCGCGCACGACCCGCGCAACCCTGGGATGCCGCAGCAAAGTCTCCCGCGTGGGCTCAGTGCTCACAACGAAATATCCTCTCGACCGGATATAGTTCACCACGCGCTGTTGCTGCACGCGCCAGTCGATGCCGACCACAAGCCGCAAGTCGAGGTCCGCGGTGGCGGACGGCGGAATCACGTTTGCTGCTCCGGCGCCGGTCTGGGCCGAGGAGAGACCGTTGATGTTGAGCGAAGGCAGGTTGATGAGATCAAGCAGGTGCGCGCCGGAGCCATCGACGCGCCCCAGCCAGAAGGCGTCCATCAGCATGCGGTCGTTGACCGGCGCGCGGGCCAGCGCTTGCTTTTCGATCGCCGACAGAGGCTCGATGCCCTCATAGAAGTGCGGCACGAGGACATGGCCCTGCTCATCCTTCATCCCGGCAAGCAGTTGCGCCATCATCATCGCGGGGTTTGGAGCCCAGTTGCCATAGTGTCCGCTGTGCAATCCGCGATGCGGGCCGTACACGGTAATCTCAAGGTGGGTATCGCCGCGAGCGCCAAAAACAACCGTCTGCCTGCCGCTCTGATCCACCGGCCCATCGCACACCAGCCACACATCGCCGTGGACCAGCTCACGGTTGGCATCGAGGATCTGCTCAAGATGCGGCGATCCGGCCTCCTCTTCACCCTCCCAGACGAACCTGATATTTGCCCGCAACGGAATCCCGGAGGCTCTGAGCGAATCAAGCGCCGTGAGCTGGGCAAAAATGGCGGCCTTGTCGTCCCCTGCCGACCTCGCGTAGATGCGCTGCGCTCCGTTCACCTCGCGCAGTACCGGCGTAAAGGGCGAGCCGCCCTCCCACTCCGACGAAGTGACCGGCTGGCCGTCGTAATGCGCATAAAAGACGATAGTGTTCCGCGCGCCGGGCACGTTGATCTGCCCAAAGACGACCGGAGGCGTGCCGGGGAGCGAAAGCAGGCGCGCCTCTGCGCCGCGCCGCGTGAGCATCTGGACCAGCAGATCGGCGTTGCGCTTCAGGTTTGCGGGATCAGCCGCGACGTTCGGTATGGACAGAAACTCGCTAAACTGCCGCATAAGTTCTGCCCCGTGCGCCGTTGTGTACTGGCGCGCGGCCTCCGCGGGCGTCTGCGCGGCAACCGCATGCGCGATCCATAGCACGGCCGCGCACAGGCATGGGAGGCGAAGTCGCGAAATCATAGACAGATTATACGGATGCCGCCGAGGCGCGCATGCCCTGCTCCCCGGCATTGATGCGGCAACCGGGGCGGCAGCAAGCTACTGCAACGAAGCAGGAGAGGAGTAAAATTGAGTCGTTTGAATCGGTATGGACAAAGAAGCTCTCCATCTGTGGTGCGCCTACCCTGAGGATGTCCAAAGCGACGCGGTTGCCGAAGCGTGCGCACGGATGCTGAGCGACGACGAACGCACGCAGTGGCAGTCGTTTCGGTTTGACAAGGATCGCCGCGAATACCTGACAACTCGCGCTCTGGTTCGCATCGCTCTGTCCCACTACCATCCGCTTGCTCCGGCGGCCTGGGGATTTCAATTGAACCGCTACGGCAAGCCTGCTGTTGATTCGGATTGCGGGCTGCGCTTCAACGTATCGAATTCCGCGGGGCTGGTCGTTTGCCTGATTTCGCAGGGGGCGGAAGTGGGCGTGGACGCGGAGCCTTACGAACGCGCGGGTGAGATTGCAGCGCTTGACGCCGCAGTATTTTCTTCGCAGGAGGCGGCGCAACTTGAGGGCTTGGGTGATG
>JAJXXG010001278.1 GCA_021781255.1 Acidobacteriota bacterium | reverse complement strand
AACAAGTGCTGCGCTCGGTCAACCTCCCGGTCATGACCGTGGGACCTGAGGCTCATCTCCCGGTGGAAGGGAACGAAAAAAACATCGTCCTCCATGCCACCACTTTACGAGAGACCTCCCGCCCGAGCGCGGCGCTTGCCTGCCAGGTGGCAGCCACTCAGAAAGCAAGTCTGGTCTTGCTTCACGTCCTTCCGCCGCTTGACGAGTTAGAGCGGCAGGGAGTCTTGCCGGAGATCGATTCCTGCACGGCAGAGGAACTGCGCCATCTTGCTGCGGAGACCGGCGCAGGTTGCTGTATCAACGTGGAGACGGCTGTGGTGCACGGCAATCCCTCCATCGAGATTCTGGCCGAGGCCTCAGATCGTCACGCATCGCTCATTGTTCTGGGAGCGACGCACCGCTCCGCCTTTGAGAACCTGGCTCGTGATCGCACCGTCTACCGGGTGCTGGCGCATGCCCGCTGCCCCGTGCTGACCCTTCGCGAACCCGTGGAGGAGGCAGCGGAAGCCAGTGTAGATACAATTGCTGCCTATCATCACTGAGCCCGAACGAGGCTTGACGAGAGCAACAAAAGTGAAAGCTGGAGTGCCGAGGCACGGTTGCTTGACTCGGCACTTGCCGTCTTTAGTTCCGCGCGCCGGCTGTGTCTGATGCGGAACGCGTCGATTCCAGCGAGGCAGCCTCGGTGCGCGGCCGCTGCTGCCCATTGGGAACACCGTTAATCGGCGTAAAAGGCGTCTGGGGCGCCGTCGCTGCGGGTGTGGTCTGCAGGAATCTAACCACATTCGGCCCCATCTCGCCGGCGCATTGCAAAGGGGCCAGATGTCCGCAATCGGGGTAGATTTCCAGGTGCGACTGTGGGATCAGGCTGTGCATCTTCTGGCCTTGGTCGAGCGGGATTATTCTGTCCGCCGAGCCCCATTCGATTAGCACTGGCATGCGCAGGCGCGGCAGCAGATTGTCGGTTACATCCTGGCCGCTCAGCATCTGCGCCATAGCGCGCTGAATCACCCAGCCGCTCTGCCGGGATACGCGCAGAATGTCAGAGGCGACGAACCCGGGAATCCGCGGAGGATGCGGCATGAGCAGCGCGTCCAGATTCGTGAGCTGAGCCACACTAGTGGGTGTGAACAGGCGCGTATCCCAGGTGGGCCTCACATAGAGTCCCGCGGAATCGAAGATCAGGAGCCGTTTGATGCGCTCGGGATGCGTGGCAGCGACCATCTGCACGATCCATCCGCCCATTGACCATCCGCCCAGATCCGCCTGCTTGATTCCTACGGCATTGAAAAAGGCCACCACCAGGGCAGCCTCATCGTGAATCGAATAGGAGAAGTCTTTAGGCTGATCGCTGCGCCCGTAGCCGATCAGGTCAGGCATATATACCCGGTAGCCTGCCTTGGCCAGATAGGGAGCCAGGGCGCGCCAGTCTTCGGCACGGCCTCCCAGTCCGTGAACGAGCACCACCGGCGGTCCGGCCGCCGGGCCCTCGACCTCATAATGCATGCGGAAGCCGTCCACCCAGGCCCACTGGTTGTGGACACCAGCAATGGCTTCCTGCAAGTAAGTGAAATCGTCAAAAACATCCAGGGGGCGCATCCAAAAAGCGAATCCCAAAAGGAGTACCAGTGCGCCTGCCGTCCAAAGAAAACCTTTCAGCCACCTCATCGTTCCTCCGGTACGTGGGCCCAGAGAGCTTGCGACCTCTGCCAGCCTTTCTCGATTATGCGCACCGTGATGGGGTCAAGATCCAGGCACGGCGCGAGGGCGCTTTCACTGTTCCACTCCGATCGCTCGATCCATCGCACCGCGTCAGCGTCTGAGGCTGCCCGTAAGGCGCCGCCGGTCACGCGGCAAAGATAGTCCGCGATCACGTAATGAAATTGGATGCGATCCCCGACTTTATGGATACGGTCAAGAAGTTCGACGAGTTCGACCGGCTCCACTTCCAGGCCTGTCTCTTCGCGGATCTCCCGAGCTACTCCGTCAAGCAGGCTCTCTCCCAACTCCAGCACGCCGCCAGGCAGCGTCCATTGGCCTTTCAATGGCGGGTTGCCTCGCCGCGCTATCAGCACGCGGCCCTCGTGAACAACCACCGCGCCGACGCCCACCAGCGGCGCCAGCGGATACTCTCGCTGCATTCCGAACTCCCTCCTTGCCCATCTAGCACCAACTGCAAAAATTGGACCGCCGGTCTCCCGACGGACCGGAATGGGGGGCCTGGGTCCGCCTTAGCGGGCGCGGAAAAGAACATCGACCCAATGCTTCGATCCTTTTCGGCTCTGCTCTCAGGAAGGGCGCCTGACTTCGACGTGGGAAAGCCCTTCGGAAACGGTGGCAATCGCGGAATGGTCAAGGTCGCCTTTGCCGTCTGCCATCAGCGCGGAGATCATCTGCTGCACGGCCGCTGTCAGCGGCAGCGCAACGTTGGTCGACTCAGCCGTCTGCAGGGCGTTGCGCAGGTCTTTCTGGTGGAGGCGAATGCGGAAGCCGGGCTTGAAGTTGCGGGAGATGAGCATGGGGCCCTTGGCGTTGAGCACGGCGCTGCCCGCCAAGCCGCCCTTGATCGCATTCACGACCACCTCGGGGTCAAGACCGCATCGCGTGGCCAGCGCCAGCGCTTCACCCATGGCCGCGATATTGCAGGCCACCATGATCTGGTTGGCCAGCTTAGTGGTGTTGCCCGCGCCCACCGGGCCGGTGAGTGTGGCGCTGGAACCCATACACCTGAGCAGCGGCTCTACCTGATGAAATACCTCTGGGCTGCCGCCCACCATGATGGCCAGCGTGCCATCAATCGCCTTGGGCTCGCCGCCGCTGACTGGCGCATCTAGAAACCCCACACCCTTGGCTGCGCAGGCCTTGCCGATCTTTTGCGCGACCAGTGGATTGATCGAGCTCATGTCGACGATAACTGCGCCGGACTGCGCACCTTCGAGGATGCCGCCTGGCCCAAGAACTACGGTCTCCACCTCCGGACCGTCGGGCAGCATGGTGAAAATGACTTTCGCGCGCGCGCCCACATCCCGGCTGGAAGCCCCGCGTTGCGCGCCCGCGGTAACGCAGGCGTCGAGCACCGATGCATTGCGCGTATAAGCGAGGACGGAATGTCCCGCCTTGAGCAGATTGTTCATCATCGGCCGGCCCATTATTCCAAGGCCCACAAATCCCAGCTTTGCCACTTCCTTCTCCTTTACGGTGCTCTCTTTGGCATGTTTGGCCGCTGGGCTTCTGGCTGTCAACCCTGGTAACGGGCAGATGACAGGCCGGGGGAGATGCAAACAATCGCCCAACCGCCTACAATGCTTCTTGTTATGGCGCGCTCGAAAGAAAAAGTCTTTGAAGTCGCTTGCCCCGATTGTGGGGCGATGATTCGCATTGACGCATCCACCGGC
>JAJXXG010001122.1 GCA_021781255.1 Acidobacteriota bacterium | reverse complement strand
ATTCCGTTTACAGCGATTTCCGCTATGGATGGATTGACCTGATTCCGCTTACTTTCTTCGCTATCCCGCCTATGTTCACTCTCTTTTGGCTATTGCGCGCATTGATGCGGCTCCGAGCAACCCGATCCGCAGCGCCAAGTCCGCAACCGTAAACGACAGCACGCACCCTTCCGGCGTTATCCTTCCTCCGTGGCTCGCATTCACATTTTCCTTCGCCGCGTCTTGCTCGCCCTCTTCGTAATCGCTCTCGCGGTACTCAGCGTCCACGCCGCGCCCGCACCTCGCAAGAACTCTGACCGCGCGCTCCTCGCCCAACTCAGCGCCGACTTCGCCCGCATCGCGCCGCAGACCATTCGCCCCGCAAGCGGCTACATCAAGCACCCCTATTTCATTCCCGCGGGCTATTACAACCAGATGTGGGACTGGGATGGCTTCTTCATCGGCCTGCACTGGGCTAACCAGAATCCCGCCGATGCCAGGTATCTCCGGGACTGGGTGCTTAGCTTCGCCGCATCAGCCGACAAGAACGGCTACGTTGCCGGTTGCATCACGCCCAAAGGCCCGCGCCCACTCTTCGGCAAATTCGCCATGAAGCCCTTCCTCGCCCAGGGCGCGCTCTTTGCCGCGCGGCAGCTCCACGACTACAACTGGCTCCGTCCCGTCTGGCCCGCGATGCAGCGCATCGTCGCCTATCGCCTTCGCACGCAATTCGATCCGCACTGGGGCCTCTGGTTCTGGGATAACGCCATGCAGTCCGGCGCGGACAACAACGGCGCCCTCACCAACGATCCGCACCGCCGCAGCGCTATCCTCGCTGTGGATGCCTCCGTCTGGGCCATGCGCGAAGACCTTTCTATGGCAGTTCTCGCGCGCCACCTCGGCCATCCTGCGCAGGCCCGCATGTATTCGCAACACGCCGCCGCCACACGCGTTGCCATCCTCAGCAAGCTCTGGTCACCTAAGGACGCCGCCTTCTTCAACCGCCGCCGCTCCAACGGCGCATGGGTCCGCGTCCTGAGCTGGTCCAATTTTCTTCCGCTCGTAGACGGCCTGCTTCCCCCCGCCGATGCTCACCGCATGATTCGCCGCCACCTGCTCAACTCTGCGGAGATGCGGTCGCCTTACGGCTTTCGCAGCCTCTCCAAAAGCGATCCGGCGTACAACAACCAGGCGATCATCAATCCTTACTCCAACTGGCGCGGCCCCATCTGGATCAACGCAAACTTCCTTGACTGGCTCGCACTCCGCCGCTACGGCTTCCACGCCGAGGCGCATCATCTCGCCATCACGCTCGCCGTCATGCTCCATCGCGACGTAGCACGCTGGGGCTCCATGCACGAGGACTACAGCGCTGAAAACGGTCTCGGTCTTGCGCCCACGCCCGCGCAATCTCCCGGCGGCAAGTTTGCAGGCTTCGTCGGCTGGAATCTTCTCGCGCAGGACATGCTCCAATGCGAGGTCATGCACACGCACTGCCTTTCCCTCGCAATTTCCGCTCCACTGCCGCGCACAGCGCGTTAGTCTGGAGAACACTGCACGTCTTTCGCAATCCGGAGGATTATGGCTCCGTACATCTCACTCACGCGCCGCCGCTTCGTCGGCGCAGCCACTGCCGCTGCCGCTGCTCTCGCCGCACCGCACTCCGCGTTCGCTGCGCCGGATTCCAAGTTGCCCCAGCCGATCGCTGCACTCAAAGATCTTTCCGGCCAGGCGCGCCCATTCACTGTTGACGAGCGCCTCGCCCGCATCGAACGCGCGAAAAAGCTCATGCACTCTTCGCGCATGGACGCGATTGTCCTCGCCAATTCCACAGCGTCCTCTTTCTACTTCGCCAATCTTCGCTTTTATTCGAGTGAGCGCCTCTGGGCACTTGTGCTGCCCAGGCACTCAAACCCTTTCCTCGTCTGCCCTGCATTTGAAGAGGGCCGTGCACACGAGATGCTCGCCGACAGCCCGCTTGCCGCGCATGCCGACGTGCTCACCTGGCAGGAGGACGAAAGCCCTTACGATCTTCTGGGCAAAGGTCTCAGCGATCGAGGCATGAAAACCGCCACTATTGGTCTCGACGAAGAGATGAAGTTTGTCTTCTCTGACGGCATTCGTGCTGCCAACCCGCATCTCTCGCTCGTCAGCGCCACGCCGGTCACCGCGGGCTGCCGCATGATCAAGGAGGCGCATGAAATCGAATGTATGCGTCTCGCTTGCCGCGCCACGCTGCTCGTCTACCGCGCCGTCGCGCAGTCGCTCGCGCCCGGCATGACCACCACTGACGTCGAGGCTCTCATCGCGCAGGCCTATCACCGCGTCGGCTTTCCCGGCAGCGCAAGCCTCAATGTCGACAAGTTCACCGCGCTGCCCCATGGCTCGCGCACGCCGCAAACCTTGCGTGAGGGCTCCATCCTCATGCTCGATGATGGTTGCCGTGTCGAGGGCTACACCTCTGACATCACGCGCACCTTTGTTCTCGGCCGCCCCACTGCAAAGATGAATTCCGTCTTCGACATCGTGCACCGTGCGCAATCCGCCGCCCTGGTTACCGCGCGTCCCGGCGTGCCAGCGGCAGATGTGGACGCTGCCGCTCGCAAGGTCATCATCAACGCCGGCTACGGGCCTGGATTTACTTACTTCACTCACCGCGTCGGCCACGGCATCGGCCTCGACATGCATGAGTGGCCCTACGCCGTGAAAGGCAACATGTTTGGTTGGGATCTTGCGCCGCAGCTCAAGCCCAACATGGTGCTCAGCGACGAACCCGGCATCTATATTCAGGGTCAGTTCGGCATTCGCCTTGAAGACGACATGCACATCACTGGGGATGGCGCGCAGCTCTTCACGCGGCAGTCACCCTCGCTGGAAGATCCCTTCGGCAATATGGAAGATTGATTGCGTCCGGCTCAAAGGCCGCGTCCGGTCACAACTTTAAAGGCGCGCTCATACGAGCCCAGGTTGTACACCTGCGTATAGCCCTGCTTCTCCAGCTTCGCCTTGGCAGTCTTGCTGCGCATCCCGCTTTGGCAGTGCAGTAATAGAACTTTGTTCTTGTCCTTCACCCGACGGGGAACCAGCGTTTCCACCTCATCCAGCGGCACATTGATAGCCTGCGAGAGATGCCCGGCCGTGTACTCAGTCGCCGTGCGCACATCGAGAATCATCGCGCCCTGTTTCACAAACTCCCGGGCCTTTTTCATCGGAATCTGGCCTGCCCGCCGAATCAAAATGAACGTCAGCAAAAGCGCCAGTGCAATAAAATACGTTGTCCAGCTCATATCTTTAAGTTACGGCATCCGCCGATTCCTTTCGCGTTGATTGGCTTTCTGAATCCGTCTTTGCAACCTGCACGAGCACGGAATAGAAGGTCGCTGCAGCTCCAAAATCAGTGAGCCGCTCACTCGTCA
>JAJXXG010001322.1 GCA_021781255.1 Acidobacteriota bacterium | reverse complement strand
TTTCCGGAGCATATTTTTTAGCGCCTGCAGCCTCTGCTATCTGGATTGCATTGATTGCTTCATAGAGCTCAAGCGGAGATTTTTCGTTTCGGGTGATCGGATGAAGTACCGCATTCTGACTAGCAGTTTTCTCATAGGCTCCGCGTGGTAGGAGCGAGTAATGAGCGTTGATCTGTTCCAGGATGCCGGCGGTTTTGTCATGGAGAATGGTGTTCTGCAGTACAACCACGTCGCTCGGCATCGTCACTGCAAAATATGGCTCGGCAGTAACCACAAGCCCGAAGCTCTGCAGATCTGTAGTGACAGTAATGTCGTTCTTTGTGCCTTCAGGTAAAATCTCGCCGAGATTGATAGGCCGTCCTTCCGGGGTAATTGCCCAGAGGACATAGGTGAGGTACTCAATGCCGAAACTGTTCGCCGGCTTCAGGCCTTGAAAGCGCGCCTTAATGACCATACGGCCGCGCTCACTGGATACCTCGGCTGAGCCCTTAGCTCCCGGTAGAAGACTTGTCCCCTCGAAACCTATTTTCGTTGCGCCACTCCGGTGGAAGTAATTGATTGCAGGTATATCCCGCCCCACAACCTCAACCTTATAAACAGCGACACCGTCACGCATCTCAGCCTGTGGCTGTTTTCGTTGATCTTGAGTTTGAGGCCACTTGTCCGTCGCTGTGGGATTCATTTCCTGGGCGAGAAGAACGCTTGATGAGGCACAAATAGCGAGAAAGACCAAAAGATTTTTCTTACTCATGAGAGGATTTATTTACTCCTAAAGTACGGACATTCGAGGCACACGCAAAGCTCTGCTAGAGTGGATGCGCCTGCGAGCAAGACAGGTGCTTGCGAGTGAGAGTCAGAAGTAAGGTAGCGTGAACTGAATAATTACGGTCGCGGGGCAACCAAGTGGCGCGCGATCGCAAATAACGCTAATTCGAGGCGAGTGGATACACCCGTTTTGTCGAAGATGTTCGAGAGGTGGCGCTTCACGGTTTCTTCGCTGAGGCTGAATTGCTTGGCAATATCTCGGTTGCTGCAACCTTCAACGATGCAGCCAACAACGTCCAGCTCACGGGGAGTAAGCCCGTAGGTTTTGCGATCAGGTTTGGCATTCTGCTGCATGAGTTCATGCAGGGCGTTCACTAGATTAGCAACTCGACGTCCGCCAATCCAATAATCACCAGAAGATACAGCGCGTATCGCAGTTGTCAGATGGTCGGTGAGAGCATCTTTGAGCACAATGCCTCGCGCTCCCACCTGCAGCGCTTCGATGATCTGTTGGGTCGTGATCGTGCTGGTGAGCAGAATGATTTTGACGGTGGGGGAACCGTTCATGATCGTGCGCATAGCTTCAAGGCCAGGCAGACGCGGCATCTGCAGATCAAGGAGGAGTATGTCGGGCATAAGCTCCACCGTTCGAGAGATGGCCTCCTCGCCGTTAGCCGCCTCTCCAACGACAACAAAAGAGGCATCGTGAAGAAGCATGTTGCTGACGCCGATTCGAACGACAGGATGGTCATCCGCTAGCAGAATGCGCAGCCGAGGAGATGAAGATGCTGAGCCGTTATCTGCTGATGGAACACTGCCTGTCGAAAACCTGGTTTCTCTATTCGCCATCCAGTACACGCTCCAGTTCGTTACATGCTGCGGCGAGTTGATCTAATGCCTGCGTCAACTCTTCGTTATTCATGTTTTGCAGTTCGATGCGTGCCGCAATGCCAGAAAGCTGCGTCGCCCCAATCATACCTGCACCGCCCTTAATCGCGTGGGCAGCGGCGCGAACACTTGCCAAATTTCCTGTCTGCGCATTGCTCCGCATGGCTTCAAGACGTGTGCGGGTGTCATTGACACTCGCCGTATATATCTCACGAACATCGGCATGCCGCATCATGGCTGCCAGTTTGTCGTAAGTTTCCCTTCTTAGCACTTCGGCAGGGCTAGAATAAGAGTCTCCGAGAACTGGTTGCCCCGGTTTGGCAAGAGCATGCGTAACTGCATTGAGATCCAGCGGTTTACGCAAAAATCCATCATAGCCGTCAGGAATACTATCCCCGCTGGCACTCATGGCGAGCAGGAGCGTGGCTGCTCCTGTAAGTATGCGCAACGCACCAGCGAGACTCTTGCCGGCCAGTCCTGGCATCTGCATATCAATCAGGAACGCTGTTGGAAACGAAGTGCGAGGCAGCGAGTGGAGCTGGTGGAGAGCCTCTTCTCCAGATGAGGCGGTCAGCACACTGTAACCAGCAGCTTCGACCTGCAGAGCGACCAAGGCCAGGCTGAGCGGATCGTCGTCGATGATAAGGATGGTTGCGATAGCGCTTATCCTGGCCCCAGAAACGGTATTGCATTCCTGCTCTTTATCCACATCCACCGCGCGAATTACTCACTGCTGCTGGTGGTTGATGTGACGTCATGTCCCCCCAAAAAAGCGGATGAGCGTCAGCGAATTACCTGCTCGACTTCATTCAGCCAGTCGGGAGGTTTAAGAATTTCTCGCGGCTTCGAGCCATCCGCCGGGCCCACGATGCCGTCGCGCTCCATCATATCTATCAAATGGGCAGCGCGGCCATACCCAATGCGAAGACGCCGCTGCAGCAGGGAAGTGGAAGCCTTCCCGAATTCGAGCACCAGCCGGACGCCGTCTTCATAGAGTTCGTCGTTCGAATCTTCGCCGTTACCCTCCTCCAGATCGCGGCCACGATCATCTTTTGGCCCTTCGAGGAATCCCTGCACATATTCCGCCTCGCCTTGCTTCTTCCAGAACTCCGTCACCGCGGCAATTTCCTTTTCGGTCACAAAGGGAGCATGCACGCGCTGCAGTCGGGAGGTGCCTGGAGGCAGAAAGAGCATATCGCCCCGCCCGAGCAGCGACTCGGCGCCATTCGAATCAAGGATGGTTCGCGAGTCTACTTTCGTGGCAAGGCGGAAGGATATTCGAGTGGGAACATTTGCTTTAATCAGTCCAGTGATGACGTCCACGGATGGTCTCTGTGTAGCGAGTACCAGATGGATGCCGACAGCGCGCGCCATCTGCGCCAGTCGGGTGATAGCCTCTTCAACATTGGCCTTGTCGAGCATCATCAGGTCAGCGAGTTCATCGATGATGATGATGATGTAAGGCAGCGGATTTTCGTCTTCGCCGTCCTCGAAAAGCGAGGGGTTTTCAAACAGCTTGTTGTATTGATCTATGTTGCGGACGCTGCGCGATGCCAGGAGCTTGAGGCGTCGTTCCATCTCGCGGACCGCGTTGCGCAGAGCGTTCGCGGCCAGCTTAGGTTCGGTAATGATGGGGGTGAACAGGTGAGGAATGCCCTCATACATGCCGAGTTCGACACGCTTCGGATCCACCAGGATCAGGCGCACCTGTTCAGGTGTTGCTTTGAAGAGAACGGACATGATCATG
>JAJXXG010000570.1 GCA_021781255.1 Acidobacteriota bacterium | reverse complement strand
CAGCTGATCAAAGGCGATGATGATGGTGATCACGAGAAGAACGGCAAGGGGGAAGTCGGACTTGCTGCGGCCAATGCAGGCCTGGGCGCAGCTCTGCAGATGGTTGAGAGCGGCCATCGAGCCGCTCCCGCACAGTCGCTTGCCATCTTCGACGAAATGGGCAAGTCGGCACGTGCGCAGATTGCAGCCTGGCAACAATTCAAATCCGTCGAACTCGGCGGCGTGAACAAGGCGCTTGCACGCGCGAATCGCAAGCCGTTGCAGATAGCCGCAATCGAGGAGCAGGTGCACTACGCCATGACCCGCTAAGTCTCAAGGCGACCATCTTCGGCGCAGAGCATCAGGAAGCTCGCCTTGCGGCAATCACCCTTGCGGGTCCGGATGGAGAGTGACTAGCAGCGCCGAAGTCCATGCGCATGTCGCGCTGCTCAACGGTATCTCGCGCCAGCAGTCGCGTTGAAGAATGGGCGGTACATATGAAGACGCCATTCTGCGCCTATGCCTTTGTTCCAAAAAGCAACAATCCTCGGCTGACCCTGCAATCCGCCGATACCTTCACCAGCCGCGCAAACAACGCGGTTGGAGGAAGGCATGAACGCAGTACACGGCTGGGGCGTGGGACTGGTCATCGCCCTGGGAGCTTGGGCTTGTGTTGCGCAGGAGACATCGGCAACATACGAGGAACTCCCGCCGGCGCCGCAGGCACAAACACACATGATGCTCAGCGCAAAGAACGCACCGGAGCCGGTCTTGCCGGCTGCGCTGCCCAGCTTCTCATTGGTGGTGAACAATGCGCCCCCGATGGCCGCAAAGCGGCATCGGACGATTGATGCAGAGTTTATCCTTGTGAACGGGCTCCATTTGGGGACAGCGATCCTCGATGTCGAGCTGACGCAGAGCTGCATAGCGAGTCACCATTGCCGGGAAGGGAATCCCATCATGCCGTCGTCGCAGGCAGGACAATTCGCAGTGAGTTTCGCGTTTGTCGCGTATGGTTCAGGTGTGGGCTACTGGCTCAAGAAGCACAAGTCCAGGATGTGGTGGATGCCTGCGACCGCAGGCATCGCAGGTCATACCGCAGGGGCAGCAACGGGGTTCGCGCATCAATAGAAAGTGCCTTCACAGGGCGCGATGTGCCGCTGGGTTTACAGCTTGAAATCTGGTTGCAATTCTGGTTGCGCCTGGGATGCAAATCCCGCCAAAACCAACCAAAATTCTCCAATTTAAGTTGTTGATTCTAAATAGAATCAATGGCCTCTATTCAACTCTGGATCAGCATATCGGGGTTCGAATCCCGGGGGCAGCTAACCTTGCAAAGAGCATGGGCGATGGCTGCGTTCCTTCCTGTTCCACCTGGCAGCAGGTGTTGCCGTGTCCTGCGAAGCTGTGGTCGCGACGATGCGCCCAGCCTGAAAAGGCCGCACCGGGAATCCGGGAACGGGATCGCCGCGGTTATTGCTTTGCCGTGAAGCAATTATCATTCGAAGAATAAGCGACAGGCGGATTAGCCGGACGGTATCCGCCGACAGGGCAGGATACGGCCATGGCGCGCGGCTCATCGCGGAGTATCCGGCGGCGGTTCGTTGCTCGCGAATGGATTTGTGCGCGGGGCCCCGGGATAATCCAGGCATCGGTCAATCAAGTCTTGTGTAATGACTTTTATGCGGATTTCGTGCTAAGTTTTCTGGGCAGAAGCAGTGATTCGACTCCGTGGCCCAGGTGGGCCAGTGGAGTATAGTGGCAGTAATTCCCGGAGGGCGGCACGTTGGAGACATTCCTGAACACAAGTCAGTTCCTCAAGAACAGGCCCATGCCTGGTCCAGAGGTCAGGCCTGCTTCCGTTTCTGAGACTGGCGTTCGCGAGTCCATTCTTGAGGACATTGCGCTGAAGAACCTGTACCTTTCCGGCCCGTTCACGGTGCTTGAACTGGCTGAGCAGATGAAGGTCAGTTTCGATGTCGCAAACGAGCTGTTCAGCCGGCTGCGCTCAAAGATGCACTGCGAAGTCACGGGTATGAGCGTGAACATTCCCATGATCGCCATCACGTCGCAGGGCCGGTTGCGCGGGCTTGAGCTGCTGGCGCAGAGCCACTATTCTGGCGCAGCGCCGGTTTCGCTGCAGAGCTATGTGGAGCAGGTGCAGAAGCAGAGCGTCCGCAACGTCGTGGTCCATCCGGCGGACGTAGATCGCGCCTTTCAGCATCTCGTCATTGACGAGAGGAAGCTGGCCCAGATGGGAACGGCGCTGAATTCCGGCTCCGCGATCTTTCTCTACGGCCCTCCCGGCTCGGGCAAGACCGCGGTGGCTGAGACAATGTCGCGTGTGCTTGCGGCGGACGACATCTGGATTCCGCTTTCTGTGGAGGTTGATGGGCAGATTATTGCGGTCTACGATCCCGTGATTCACAAGCGCAAGGCTGTCCAGGCGCTCGAAACAGGAGATCTGCGCTGGGTTCGCTGCAGCCGTCCCACGGTGCTCGTCGGCGGCGAACTCACGGTGGACATGCTGGACCTGCAGTTCAATCCCATCACCAAGTACTATGTCGGCCCGGCGCAGATGAAGGCGAACAACGGCGTTCTCATCATCGATGATTTCGGGCGGCAGCGAATTCACCCCGAAGAACTGCTCAATCGCTGGGTTGTTCCCCTCGATCGCAGAATCGAGTTTCTGACTCTTGCAGGCGGAAGGAAGATTGAGATCCCGTTTGAGATGCTGGTCGTTTTCGCGTCCAACATTGACCCTGCCAAGCTCGTCGATCCCGCCTTCCTGCGCAGAATTCAAACCAAGATTCATCTCGGCGAGGTCTCCGACGAGCAGTTCTGCGAAATCTTCCGTCGCGTTGCGGAGGACAAGGGGCTTGATGCCGATCCTGGCCTGCTGGCAGATTTGATTCATACCATCCGCTACCGGCTCAAGCAGGAGCTGCGCGCCTGTCATCCCAGG
This sequence comes from Acidobacteriota bacterium, assembly GCA_021781255.1. The sequence goes on along the minus strand of JAJXXG010000570.1, from coordinate 460 downwards.
GATATTGTCAACCAGATCTGCTGGGCCGCACGTTACGAAGACAAGGAGCCTCGTCTCGACCACGAGGCGATTTCGCGCGCAATCGAGGCCTACTTCCTTGAGCCCGACTGATGCCTTACGGCTGCTCCGTGAGCCCAAACTCGCGGAGCAGAAAGGCGTAGTCGAAGGCAATCTCTTTTAGATAGTCATAGCGTCCGCTGGCGCCGCCGTGGCCTGCCTGCATGTTGGTCATCAGCAGCAGAGGGTTGTCATCCGTCTTGATCGCGCGCAGCCTGGCTACATACTTCGCCGGCTCCCAATACATCACCTGGCTGTCGTGGAGTGAGGTCTTGACCAGCATCGACGGGTAGCTGGCGGCCGTCAGGTTGTCATAGGGCGAGTAGCTCAGCATGTAGCGGAAATAAGTCTCTTCGTTTGGATTGCCCCACTCCTCGTACTCGGGAACGGTGAGAGGCAGCGA
>JAJXXG010001023.1 GCA_021781255.1 Acidobacteriota bacterium | reverse complement strand
GCGGCAGGGCTTTAAAGAGAAGCTGTCGCACGATTTCACGCAAGTATAAGAACATCTTATATTCCTGCTCCGAAGTCCGCGGGATGATCACCGCTTTCAGCGGCCATCGGGCCGAAACTATTTGGTCGAATATACTTTGAATGCGCGGCTGAAATAAATCCGGCTCCATGAATTCGTCTGCGTATGGAGTCGATCCGTCCTCGCTCCGAAGTACGACTGGATACATTCCTGCAGCAGCAATCAATTCCCAGGGCACAGTGTTCGAAGTGATGCCTACGAGGGGGACTCCGGCGGCAGATGCCGCCAGCGCCTCTGACATCGGGTTTTGATAAAAATAACCGAGCCGCGCGATAGGATCAGTTGCCGTGTCCGTCATAGCGCACCATCAGATTACTCTATGAGTTTTCAGCTCTTGGATTTTTTCGGAGGAATAACCCAAAATCTCGCCATAGACGAACTCGTTGTGCTCCCCAAGCAGCGGGGCCGAACCGTCGAATCCGGCGGCGGCATAAGAAAACTTGATCGGGATGCCCATTCCCCTCACATCATCCACGGCGCCGTATTTCGGATGGAGGAGCGGTACGGTCTCGTGACGCGCAACCACTTGAGGATCTCGCATCGCCGTTGCAGGATCGCGGACTTCGGCGGCGGGAACACCGCTCTCTTCCAACCGACGCAGTATTTCGCCGGTTGGCATCGATCTTGTGAAACGCCTCACCAAAGCATCGAGTGCGTCAACGTTCCGTACTCGCGAATCGCGCGTCGCAAATCGGCGGTCGCTTGCCAATTCCGGTTCCTTCATCGCCTCGAACAAGGCCTTCGCGAACGCTTGGGTTGGAGCGCAGATTGCAATGTAGCCATTTTGGGTGGGATAGATTCCCATCGGGGCAAGCCTCGGCACGGTGTCGCCGGTCCTTTGCGGAATGCCGCACCGTTCGAGAATATCGTAGGGTTCGCTAGCGAGCATCATCGTAAGCACGCCCAACATGGAAACGTCTACGTATTGTCCGATACCAGTTCGCTGGAGCTGGCGAAGGGCTGCCAGGATTCCGATTACGCCAAATAGAGGAGCGCATAAATCCGCAACGGGAAGTCCAAAACGTATGGGAGGATCAGCCGCACTGCCCGAAATGAGCATGACTCCGCTAAGGGCTTGGATAATCGTGTCCATCGCCTTCCCGGAACCCGATTCTCCTTCGCTGCCGAAGCCGCTGATCGAACAGTAGATTATGCGCGGACTAATTTCTTTGCACTGCTTATAACCGGCACCCAATCGTTCGAGCGTACCGCGGCTAAAATTTTCGACGAGGATGTCGGCTCTGCCAACTAAATCAATCAGAATTTCCCGCGCTCTTTGGTCTTTCAAATTGAGCGTAATGCCAAGCTTCCCGCGCAGACGGTTGAGGGCGGAGATCGAAACATCATCACTGTGGCGCTTAATAAGAGTCGCACCGTCGACTCCGAGATACGGAGCATTGCTCCGGCAAGGATCACCGTCGACTGGGTTCTCTACCTTGATCACTCGCGCCCCAAGTCCGGCTAACAAGAAGGTGGCGAAGGGGCCCGCCAGGGCAATCGTCATGTCCAGTACAGTCAGACCTTCCAGTGGACGTGAGAGGTTGGGTTCCGTTGAATCAGCCATGTGCGTGGCTAAATCTCCCTGTGATCTCGGAGCGTTCTGGACCGGGAGTCTACAGGAGTCGCCTTAGCTTGTCTTAGACTTTCTGGGCTGTACTGTAAGACCAAAAGCGTCTAACATCCGGCAGATGGAATTGCGCCATCTGCGTTGTTTTGTGACTGTAGCGGAGGAACTCAATTTCACCCGCGCCGCCAAGCGCCTGCGTACAGCTCAGCCGTGGCTCAGCCAACAAATCATCCAACTGGAACAATCCGTTGGGACCAAGCTTCTGGAGCGCAGCAAGCATGAAGTAAAGGTCACGGCCGCAGGGCGTGTCTTTCTGCGCGACTGCAGGGAAATCCTTCAAAAGATCGATCAGTCAGTAGAACTGGCTGTGAAGGTCGCGCATGCGGAAGTGGGCGAGCTTTCGGTTGGACTCAGTCCTCCTGCCGAAGTCTTGGTTATGCCCAAATTGCCTCTCGTCATGAATGAAGTGCCGGGTGTAACCGCGCAACTGCACTGCATGTCAACGCGCCAGCAAGGTGCCGGTCTGCACAGATACACAATCGATGTTGGTTTTCTTCTAGGCCCTGTGGACGCGCCGGAACTCGTCAGCGAAGAGATTCTGCGAGAAGAAATCGTCGTTGCTTTGCCTGCAAAACATCATCTGGCAAGAATGAAGCGAGTATCTGTTCGAATGCTGCGCGACTTGCCCTGCATCACGATATCTCGCAACGCTGGCTGGCCCCTCCGCGACATCGTGTCTTCTCTATACAAACAGGCAGGGCTTCGCGTGCGAGCAACTCAGGAAGCCGAGGGAGTGTACGGGCACCTCAACATGGTAGCGGCGGGCTTAGGTTTTGCTCTTCTGCCCGAATACGTAAAATTCATCTTGCCGCGTGGCGTCGTCACCAAACCTTTGGAGTGGCAGCCGGCTCCTTCCATTAACTTGATGGTCGCGTACCGGGCGAGCGACGAACTGCCCATTCTGGGAGCTTTCTTGAAGGTTCTTCGGCGGCATTTTGCTAGAAATTCTCGGCAACATTCATGATCCTCGCCTTTTCTTTTTGCAGTTATTTAAGACGGTAAACATATAAGCGTAAGATGCACAAAGTATTGGCGAACACTTTTGACTGATACAGCCTTGCCGCGAAAACGGCGAATATCTGGCGAGTTTGAGAGGGAGAGAGCCATGAAGATGATGCGCCACTGGGCAGCGCTATTCTGGTTTGTGTTTCTGTTGCTGGTGTGCGGCTCTGTAGCTGGTCTCACAGCTCAAGAACCGAAGGAAGAGCCACCCTCAGGACCCGCGTCTGCGGGCTCGGGCCCGTACAAGGTGGTCATGGAAATGGATGCGGGACTTCCTGGTGATACGACCTACCGTCCTGAGGATCTTTCTACCTTAGGCGGCACCCGATTGCCGATAGTCGTGTGGGGAAATGGCGCATGCGTGAATGTTGGAAATTTTTACGCTCCGTTTCTTACGGAAATATCGTCGTACGGATACCTTGTGGTTGCACTGGGCCCGGTAACGAAATTGAAGGCGCAGCCCTTTCCGACGCCGCCGCCCCGAACCCAGCCAGCCACACCTCCTACGTCGGTGCCTGATTTTCCACCGCCGGCCACACATTCGGCCCAACTGATCACCGCCATCAATTGGGCGGTCGCAGAAAATCGCCGTCCTGGTAGCAAGTACTATCAGCATTTGGACAGCAGCAAAATTGCTGTTATGGGCCATTCATGTGGAGGGGTCCAGGCGCTCGAGGTAGCCGCTGACCCTCGCGTAACCACTGCC
>JAJXXG010000477.1 GCA_021781255.1 Acidobacteriota bacterium | reverse complement strand
AGATGTTGAACTACGGCACACAACTCACCTCCATGACGCAGGGCAAGGGCAGCTACCACATGGAGATGGACCACTACGACATCGTGCCGCAGGCCGTGGCTGAGAAGATTCTGGCCAACGCCAAGCGGCCCGTGGACGAGGAAGAAGAATAGGTTCGCCCACGCAACTCTCTGCCCCGGGTCCCACGCGGCCCGGGGCAAGCTTTTTGGGGACCGCTTACTCTTCCCTTTTCCGCGTGTTTTCTTCGTCTTGAGCAGAATCCAACCGGCGGCTGGATCATCTGAAAGAATGATGAGTGTGAAGCCGGAGGAAAATCCTGTGCCACGCGCGGCATGGGCTGTTGCTGGAGCGTTGTTTGCGCTTGCGGTGGCAGCCGTGGCAACCAGTTCGCCTGCGCAGGCGCAGATGCCGAATCCCAGTTCAGCGCAGAGCCCGTTTTATGGCAGTGTGACAGTACAGTTAGCTGGTGGCGACCCTATCCGGCTGTCACTGGACCACGCCGTCCAGATGGGCCTTGAAAACAACCTGGGCCTGAAAGAAGCGGAAAACGGTGTGAAGATTCTGCAGGGAGAAAAGAAGCAAGCCCTGCAGGCATTTCTGCCCACGATTTCTCTCACCGGCGGTACCGGAATATACCAACACAATCTGGCCGCACAAGGCTTTGGGCCGGGCGTACTTTCCAGCTTCGGTTCGCTCTTCCCTGGCGGTCAGCTTCCTGCGGGCGTCTCTCTCATTACGCGGGATGACCTGACGCAAGGCTCGCTGACCTTTGAGCAAACGCTCTTTTCCGGGCCTGTGATTGCTGGATGGAAGGCCGCAGGCGCGGCCGAGCGCGTGGCCTATTACGCCAAGGAGTCAGCGCGCGGCGAAGTGGTGCAGCAGGTGGCCTCGGCTTATCTGCATGCCGTTGCCGCTGCAAGCGAAGTGGACAATGCGAAGGCGCAGCTCGCCGCCGACAAGACTGCTCTGCAGAACGCGCATGATGCGCACATGGCCGGCACTGTGTCCAATCTCGACGAGGTACGTGCGCGCGTGCAGTATCTGGCGCAGCAGCAGGCCCTGCTGGCGGCGCAGAATGCACACGAGAAAGACCTGATTCTGCTGAAGCGCGAGATCGGTATCGACCCCGGCCGCGAGGTGGTGCTGACTGATCCCGCACCTTACAGCGACCTGGCCGAGCAATCTCCGGCGCAGGTGCGCGCCATGGCTTACCGCTCTCGACAGGACTACCAGAACCTGCAAAATCAGGTGAAGGAACTGCGTGCCGTGCATCAAGCCTATCGCGCTCAGCGCCTGCCGACGCTGAAGTTTCACGGCTTTTGGGGCGTGGACACGGTGAACGGCGCAGGCACACACGGTAACTTTGCCGCAGTGGGCACGCTGAGCCTGCCCATCTTTCGCGAGGCCGGATTGCGCGGCAATGAGGACGCATCTCAGGCCCAACTGGAAGCCGCCGAAGCCGAGTTGGCAGACCTGCGCGATCATATCGATGAGCAGGTGCGTGATGCATTGCTGGATGTGGCTGCGAATCAGAGACTGGTGGCGGTGGCGCGCTCCAACGTTGATCTGGCCACACAGGCCCTGAGCGACGAGACCGACCGCGTGAATGCCGGAGTGGATGACAATCTTCCTCTGGTGACGGCGCAGGCTCGGCTGGCAAGCGCGGAGAACAACATGGTGGAGAGCCTCTACCAGTGCAATCTATCGAAGCTCGCCCTGGCCCGCGCCGCGGGCGTGCTTGAGACGCAGTACCGCGATTACATCGGCCACTGAATTTTTCCATCGTCAGCCAAGAGCCTCGCGCGCTACGCAACATCCCCGGTTCGATTCGCCGATTTAACGTAGTAAGGGAGAGGTCTTCATCCCCATGCCCAAGCTTCGCATTGAATATCATGTTGTGGCCGATAGCGCCGCACTGGCCGAGGCGGCTGCCGAGCAATTTACCCAGGTGACCGCGAAGGCCGCCGCAACACGCGGCCGCGCACGCATCGCCATCAGTGGCGGCTCCACGCCAAAGGCGGCATTTCAGCTTCTGGCTGACCCGGCAAAACCCTGGCGCGCACGCATGCCCTGGGACAAGCTCGACCTCTACTGGGTGGATGAGCGCTGCGTGCCGCCCGACCACGCCGACAGCAACTATCGCATGACGCGCGAAGCGATGCTGGACCACGTGCCGCTCGCGCCGGAGCGCATTCATCGCATGGAAGGCGAGCTGGAGCCGGAAGCAGCCGCCGCGCGCTATGAGTCAGAGCTGCGCAACAGCTTTCGCCTGGAGGGCGCCGAGACGCCACGCTTTGATCTCATTGCGCTGGGCATGGGCCCTGACGGCCACACCGCATCTCTCTTTCCGCACACAGCCGCCATCCATGAGATGAGCCGCCTTGTGACTGCCAACCACGTGCAAAACAAGGACGCCTGGCGCATCACGCTCACCTGGCCGGTCATCAATCAGGCCACATCTGTCTTCTTTCTCATAGGCGGCGCGGACAAGGCTGCAGTGCTGAGCGAAGTCTTCACCGGACCGCGCGATCCGGAGCGGCTGCCGAGTCAACTGATTTGGCCCTCGGGCGGTATACTCACTCTGGTTCTGGATACGGCCGCTGCCGCTCTTCTGCCCCCGACCGATGGGGAGGGCCGCGGGGTTTTGGAGAGGGAACGATGATTCTGGCTGGCGACGTGGGTGGCACAAAGGTCCACCTTGCGCTCTACGACTTCAACGACGGAAATCTGGGCCACGCACGCGAAGAGCGCTATCCGGCCAAGGATTACACGGGCCTGGAAGCGATTGTGAAGGAGTTCCTTGGCGCGGAAACGGTGACTGCGGCCTGCTTTGGCGTGCCCGGCCCGGTGCGCGACGGCCGCCTGCGCCTTACCAATTTGCCGTGGACGCTGGACAGCCGTGACCTTGCCACAAATCTCGGCATCCAGCACGTCTTCCTCATCAACGATCTTGAGGCCAATGGCTACGGCATTGCCGAGCTCGCGCCTGACCAGATTTACACGCTGAGTGAAGGCGACCCGAGCCAGATGGGTAGCCGCGCGCTCATCTCCGCGGGCACCGGCCTGGGCCAGTGCTTTCTGCCGTGGAATGGCCGCACACACACGCCCTATGCATCCGAGGGCGGCCACTGCGACTTTGCCCCGCGCAACGAGGACGAGATTGATCTGCTTCGCTTCCTCAAGCAGAAATACAACGGCCGCATCAGCTTTGAGCGTGTCGTCAGCGGCATGGGCATGACCAACATCTACGAGTTCCTGCGCGAAGTGCGCGGCATGGACGAGCCGGCCTGGCTGGCAGAGCGCATGGCCGAAGCCGCCGACCGCAACTCCGTTATCACCGAGATGGCCCTCTCGGCCAAGAGCGAAATCTGTGAGAAGACGCTGGACATGTTCGTCTCCGCCTATGGCGCCGA
>JAJXXG010000811.1 GCA_021781255.1 Acidobacteriota bacterium | reverse complement strand
GGTGTCTTCGGGTTCCCGTCTAATCGGTTCGTTGGACGAGGACGGCGCGGATTTTGCCGTTGCCGGCGTCACAGATTCCGCGGTAGTCTGCGCAGTAAGCTCTACGGGTTTGGCCTGCTCCGCGAACTCCAAAGCCGCCAAAGGCTCCACCAGGTAGCTCTTAAGCGTTTCCACAATCTTAAGTTCGTCCTCAGTCAGCGGCCGTCGCCGGGATTGGGTTCGACTATTCCGGGTTACCGACTCATCCTGCAGCGACTGGCTGTCCCCCGTTCTACTTCTCACGCTTGCATCAGGTACGGCGGCAACTGAGGGATTCTCCGAATTCGGTTCAAGAGCGTCGTGCGGAGAACCCACTTCCTTCTCCTCGTCCTCTTCGGTGACGCGGAAGAAGCTTATTCGGACTCCCTTGTCCAGCCTCAGCAACGATATGGTGTGAAGAGGGAGGACCAGCGCACTAGCCACCCTGCCCTTCTGCGGAACAGGCTCCATACCTGGCAGAATCGCCGCAACGCCGCAAACCTGCTGTTCGTCATCCAGGTAAACAAGATCGAAGGGTGACATCCTGGGCACCATTGAGATGCCTGAATAAGGCGTCAGCCAGAGGCCCATGTGCGCATTCACTGCCAGGCCTTCCACCACAATCCTTAGAACCTGAAGAGGATTCTGGGTGGTATCAACCGCAATGACGCGCACCAGCGCCGAAGAACCTCGGTCTGCATTGGACACGTCATAGTGCTGTGGCGCCTGATCCATCATGAATACCGACTATTGCTCCGTGGCCGTTGAATACACACAAGAATACGCTCTCTCTACTCACCCCAAAACACTGAAGGCGAGTTGGCTTCAGGAATCGATAGGAGCATTGGGTCCTGACTCTGGTTCAGCCACCGGTGTATTGATTGCTCCGCCCGAGCTTCTGCGCCATTTGAAGTCATAGTTTAGCGCAGATAACGCTGTCTTCAGATGCCCGCCTTTGTCGAAGGTGGGAAAAGGCAGCGCACACACTTTCCACTTTTACATTCCCCGTCTTTGCGACCCAGGTCTGCGCCGCCGGTGGCTTATAGACCAGCGAGCAGGGCGGCGGTGGCCGTCAGCACATTCGGCTTACCAGAATTGGTCACCTGAATATAGGACTATTTTGCGCCCGCGCACGACGCCATTAGACCACTCGAACTTGTGAGCCTGCCGCCCGAAGACAGAGTAGTGCAAGTGGAATGCCAACCACGGGAAATGCTCCAGGTACAAGCCAGGATCTCACTGGTATATCGACGGGGCAACCACTCCAGCTTGTCTTGCGACATATGCTTCGGGTCACAAGTCACACTGCCTTTTCCGCCGCCAAATGGGACGTTGGCTACTGTGCTTTTCCAGATCATCCATGTTGCCGGTGCCTTAACTTCATCGATTGTCACTCGTAGGTGGTAGTGAATGCGCTCTTCGCAAGGCCACACACCGAACTGTGCCGCACGCAATAACCTTAGAAGTAACGAATATGATCATCATCCGTCCGTGGCGGCACTGTGACGATGAGGACTCGCTCAGAATGCTTGGTCATCTCCCGGGCATCCTGTGTGAGTCTCAGTGCATTGGCAGCAGAATCGACATTCTTAAGCGCACGATCATAAGTATTCAAAGTGGAAGATGCTGTAAGCATGCCTGTCTCCTCCTTGTAAGGACGGAGCCGGAGCAAGCTTTCTCTCAGTCAGCGTGAAAGACAGCTGACAAAGCCGCGACAGAATCCTTTTCTTGATTCCTTGCGTAGGTCGGCACAAGCCACTTGCCATAGGCAGGGAGGTTTCCGCGCGTGGCATGAAAGTAAAGTTGCCGCAGCGAGTGCGTAATTTCTCCAATGGCCCCTTCGTTCACTGGACGATGGTCCACACGAACTACCGGCGCAATGCCAACCGCGGTTCCAGTGAAGAACAACTCATCACATTCATAGAGTTCGCTACGATCAATGGGACGTTCAACGACTGTCGCTGCAAGCTCGTGCCGAGCCAACTCCATCACCGTATCTCGGGTAATACCCTCCAACACGTTCTCCGTAATGGGTGGCGTTATGAGTTCGCCCTTGCGCACCATAAATATGTTGCAGGTGGCACCTTCTGCAACCTGGCCGTTTTCATTCAGAAGAATGGCTTCGTCATAGCCGCTTAGACGAGCATCATCGCTGGCCAGAGCACTGTTTACATATGCGCCGCAGATCTTGGCTCGCGCGGGGATTGCATTGTCTTCAATGCGCCTCCAGGAGCTGACGCCTGCATGCACACCGTTGTCGCTATGCAAGTATTCACCAAAAGGAAGCGCAACAATTGCAATGGAATCCTGATCGTCTGTCGCCACGCCCACGCGTTGTGCGGACTTGTAGGCTAACGGCCGGATGTACAGATTGGTACGGAACTCGTTTCTCCGCAGGAGTTCCGAGGTGATTGAACACAACTCTTCCGGAGTCTTGTCGACTTGAATGCGCAGCACGCCGCAGTTCAGCTTCCAGCGCGAGTAGTGTTCTAGCGGCCGCATCATGAAGAGTTCTTGCACCTCATCGTTCCAATGGGCTCGAATTCCTTCAAAGACTCCTGTACCGTAGTGCAGTGCATGTGTGAGGATGCCCACGCGCGCCTCATGCAGTGGCATGTAATCGCCATTGAAGTACACAAGCAGATTCGGATTAGCATCAATGTTCACAAGTTGCCTCCTTGCCAGTGCTCCTGACGATCTCGCGCCCACGTTGCAGCGCCCGTTCGTCCAGGTCCACCCATCTGGCATTCTTCACGCAATGGCGCAGAGCGGCATCCACGCTTTCCTGCTGCAATGCTCCACTGATTTCCAGCAAGGCGCCGAGCACAACCATGTTGGCTGCACGCGGATCGCCAAGTGCATCGGCCTCCCGTGTGAAGTCATGAGCCAGCACGTAAACATCATTTCGTTCGTATCCCTCAGGCAGAGTGGCACCGTTGTATAGAATCCAGCCGCCGGGTACAACGGCTGCATAGAACTTTTGCAGCGATGGCTCGTTCATGGCCAATAGGAAATTCGGCTTGATCACCAAGGGTGAGTCGATGCTGTGCCCTGAGATCCGCACATGGCAATTTGATGTTCCAGAGCGCATCTCGGGGCCATAGGATGGCAGCCATGATACTTCTAACCCTGAATCAAGGCCCGCCTCTGCCAGCACTTCTCCAAGCAGCAACACGCCCTGTCCGCCAAAGCCTGAAACACGGATGTGTAAATCTACTTCGTCGCTCACCTTGCAATTCTCAAGATCATCCTGCGGCAAATCTTCCCAAGCCACGCCAAGAATGTGAGGGATATGTTCGAGTGAAGGCCGCGATTCTTCCTTCTGTCTGGGTTTAGCCTCTTTTGTGCGGTCCAGAAAGACGGCTAGAGGAGAGGTCTTTGCCATGACATCGGTGGCCCACTTCTGGGCTT
>JAJXXG010001143.1 GCA_021781255.1 Acidobacteriota bacterium | reverse complement strand
GATCTGCAACGGAGAAGACAGCAACCGGCGCGACGATTCCTGCGCCCAAGCCCGCCGAGCATCAGAACGAGTTTGGATTCACGCTGGGCGCTCCCATTCGCCGGGACAAGATGTTTTTCTTTGTGGCGTATGACAAGTTTCACTACACCTATGGCGTCAATCCCGGCCTGCTGAGCATTCCCACGCTGGCTGAGCGCCAGGGCGACTTCAGCGCGTATCCGTATCCCATCTACGATCCCACAACGCGCGCGGCCTGCACGGCTGCGAATGGCGGAACCACATGCGCGTATGCTTTCCCGGGCAACATCATCCCGGCATCGAAGATGTCGCCGATGGCGCAGAAGATGCAGTCGTTCATGCCCGCGCCCAGCAATAACAATCTGACAGGTAACTTCCTGACCGGCCAGCCGGGCGGCGCAAACAACTTCGAGTTTGTTGCGAAGGTCGATGCCAACATCACGGACAAGCAGCACATCGCAGTGGTGTCCACCTCAGGCCGCCGCGGCTTCATCGGACTGGACTACGGAGCCGCAACCGTGTTGCCGCTTCCGTATACAAACGGTATCCTGGTGGCGGAACTTACTGCCACCGGCATTCTGGAACACACCTACACGCTCACCCCGCACCTCGTGAATCAGTTCAAGTATGGCTATGTGCGCCAGTGGGGACCGGTGAGCAATCCCACCTACGGCAATTCAAACTGGGAAGCATCGACCGCGCTGGGCATCGGCAATCTGCCTGCCGGGCAATCGGCCATGGATTTCCCTGGCGTGAACTTCGGCGGCGGTGTGGATCTGCCGACGAACTGGACCAGCTACGTTGGGTATTCGCAGAACGTGAATACCTACACCATGATGGATAACCTGCAGTGGATTCATGGAAAGCACAGCTTTACCTACGGTGCCGACTTCCAGTGGTTGAACGAGAACGAATCCAACTTCGATACGCCGAGCCGTCCGCTGCTGTTCAGCGAAAGCAACCTGAACACCGCGGGATACGACAGTAAGGGCAACATCAATAAAGGCCAGAGCGGCGCCGCCTATGCCAGCTTCCTGATGGGCGCGGTTGACTCGACCAGCCTGACCATCCAGCCGTACACGGTGCTGGGTGCGCGCTACAAGACGTTCTCGCCCTACGTTCAGGACGACTATCGCGCAACCTCGCATTTGACGGTGAACCTGGGCTTGCGCTGGGACTTCTATCCGCCGTATCACGAAGTGCAGAATCGCTGGTCGTACATGAACCCGAACCTGACGAACCCGGCCACGGGCAGCCTTGGCGCAGTCGAGTTCGCGGGCAGCGGAGCCTATAGCTGCCACTGCCAGACGCCGGTGCACTACTACATGGGCAACGCCGCGCCGCGCGTGGGTCTTGCCTACTCCATCAATGACAAGACCGTCTTCCGCGCCGCGTACGGCATCATGTATTCGCACGGTGGCGGCGTAGGCGGACGCCTCGGCGCAAACAACGGCACAGGTCAGGCCGGTCTGTCCGCCAACCCCACGTTCCTTGATTCGGGTCAGGGCGGCATCCCCGCGTTTTACCTCAACTCCAATTTTGGCAACATGGCGTACCCGAGCTATTCCTCGACGCCGGACATTGTGAACACGGTGAATGCCGGCAACTACATCGATTCCAATGGCGCTGCAATCAGCCCGGCGGGCGTGTCGTATGCCGATCCGTATGTGGCCAGCCGTGCGCCTTACTCGGAGAACTGGAACGTCGGTCTGCAGCGGGCAATCACCAACTCGCTCACGATTCAGGTGGACTACTCGGCCAGCCAGTCGCACTTCCTGACGAGCAGCTTGAAGGGGCGCGGCTACTGGACCAATCAGCTTGATCCCAAGTACCTGGTCCTTGGACCGCTCCTTGGCAAGCTGCCGAACAGCGTGGACTCGAAGACGGGCAAGACCTACCTGCAGGAAGCGCAGGCGATCGTACCCGGCATCAATCTGCCGTACGCCAACTTCGGTGGTTCTCACGGAACCATTGCTGCCATGCTCTCGCCGTTCCCGCAGTATGCAGGCGTGACCGACACGTGGGGTAACATCGCAAACGCAAACTATAACTCTCTGCAGCTCTCGCTGGTGCAGCGCGCTGTGCACGGGCTTTCCTATACCGTGAACTACACGTATGCGAAGGAAATCGATGACGCAGGCAGCTTCCGCAGCGGCTACGATATCCCCGCAAGCGCCATTACAAGCGGAAAGTCGTATAAGCAGGATCGTATCGAGCGCTCGCTCGGTGCGGGAGAGCAGCCGCAGGCGCTGAACTTCTTCGGTGTCTACGATCTTCCCTTCGGTAAGGGCCTGATCGGAGATAAGAGCCGCGTGGTGCGGGCACTGGCGGGCGGATGGTCGCTGTCGTGGATTGCCGGCTACCACTCGGGGACTCCGCTGGGAATCGGCGCCACCGGTTGTACCGCGGTGGGCGTAAGCGCCTGCATGCCCAGCTATGCAGCGAACTACAGCGGCAAGCCGCGCATCAATGGCGGATGGGGACACGGCGTAACTTCGACGAATGCAGGCAGCGTCAAGTTTATTGATGCGGCGGCGTTCACAGTGCCAAACAGCACGACAACGTATCAGCTGGGTGACGTGGCGCGTACGGCTCCGTACGGCCTTTTCGGCCCTGGCGGATACAACATCGACTCCGGCCTGCACCGCAAGTTCCCCATCGGGGAGCACGCGAGCTTCGTATTCGGCGCGGAGGCGTTCAACGTAACCAACACAGTGCAGTTCAGCGGCATCAACACCACCGTTGGCAACAGCAACTTCGGCACCGTGAGCCGCCAGGGCAACCACTCGAGAGACTGGCAGTTCTCGGGTCGCCTGAACTTCTAACGAGCGGTTTCAATCGAACAACGGGAGTGCTGGAAGTCTTCGGCACTCCCTGCTTTTTTGCACGTAACTGTGCAGAGATTCAATTCAGATGCTGTGTGGTGTGTTGAGCGGCATCTGCGATGGGAGCATGCATGCGGAAGGTGAGTGTTGTTCTTGTGCTGTTGTGCGTGTTGCTGCAGGGGATTGTGCTTGCCCATGCGCAGTCGACGAAAGCGGCAGCATCTGCGAATGGGAATCTGCCGACGCTCTATATCGTGGGGGATTCGACGGCCAACATCCACGGGGATCCTGACGTATCGACGAAGGAGCGCGTGGGCTGGGGAACACCGTTTGCGAAGTACTTTGACCCAGGCAAGATGCGCGTGGTGAACGCAGCACGCGCAGGGCGTAGCAGCCGCACGTTTATGAAGGAAGGCAAGTGGGATGCGGTGATGCAACAGCTCAAGCCGGGAGATTTCGTGCTGATTCAGTTCGGCCACAACGATCCGGGTGCGGTGGATAGCGGCAAGGCAAGAGGGTCGCTGCCCGGCGTAGGCGACGAAACAAAGACCGTCACGCAGCCCGATGGCACGCAGGAGGTCGTGCACACGTTCGGGTGGTATCTGCGGAAGTATGTGGAGGACACGCGATCGAAAGGCGCCACGCCGATTCTCCTGTCTGTCACGCCGCGGAATATCTGGACGAACGGCAAGCCGGAGGTGGCGCTGGGGCATTTTCGGGAGTGGGCCGCTGAGGTCGCGCAGCAAGAGAATGCCGACTACGTGGATGTGAGCAGGATTGTTTCGCGGGAGTACGCAAAGCTGGGACCGGCGACGGTAGCGACATTCTTTCCGCTGGACCACACGCACACGAATGCAGTGGGCGCGGAGCTGAATGCGAAGAGTGTAGTGGCAGGATTGAAGTCGCTGCCCGACTCACCACTGACGCCCTACTTCTCGGCGTTGGGCGAGGATGTGGTGTCGGCAGCGGAGGCGTCGCTGCCGCTACCGGCAAATGCCGCGCTGCCAACGCTGTGGATCGTTGGCGATTCAACGGTGCGGAATGGGCAGGGCGATGGAGCGAACGGGCAGTGGGGATGGGGCGACGAGATTGCGCCGTACTTCAGAACCGACCGCATCAACGTGGTGAACCGCGCTGTGGGCGGGCGCAGCAGCCGCACCTATTACCAGTTTCACTGGCCAACGGTGCTGCGACGGATGAAGCGCGGAGACGTTGTGCTGATGCAATTCGGGCATAACGACTCCGGTCCGCTGGATGACAAGGCGCGTGCGCGCGGAACGCTGCCGGGAACGGGTGATGAGACGCAAACAATCGATAACCCGATTATGCACAAGCGCGAAGTGGTGCACACGTACGGCTGGTATCTGCGGCAGATGATGGAGGAGACGCGGCAGAAGGGCAGCACGCCCATTGTGCTTTCGCTCGTGCCGCGCAAGGTTTGGCAAGACGGAACCATTCGTCGCGAGAAGTATGCAGACTGGGCGAAGGATGTGGCAGCGCAGGAGCACGCACCGTTCGTCGACCTGAACGCCATTGTGGCCAGGCGCTACGATGCACTGGGGCCAGCAGTTGTAGACGGCCTGTTCGGCGATCCGCACACGCACACCAACTTGGCCGGTGCCGAACTGAATGCGCAGTGCGTGGTGGAAGGACTAAAGCAACTCAGGCACGATCCGCTGAAAAAGTACTTGGCGAAGAAGCAGGCACCTGCGGCGCAGCAGTAGAAGCGCAGTGCAAGGCCGATCGAATTTCTGATCGGCCTTGCACGACATGTGCTGCGTGTAAACACCCGCGGCGCGTACCGGTTACTTCTTTGCGGCTGCGGCGTTTGCGATGTTGGCGCCCACAGGCGCGTTCAGAATGGGCGCGTTCAGGATTGGCTCGGACAGGCCGGCGAGGCGCGGCAAGTGGTCGCGTGCGAAGAGATCCAGCACGAAGATCTGGTTGCGGCCGGGATGGAGCCAGGGGCCGGGGACATAGAGCGTGGCCTGCGGGCCGATGTTCCAGTAGCGGCCAATTGGATGGCCGTTGATCCAAACGGCGCCTTTGCCGAGATCACGCACGTCAAGGAATGTGTCGGCATGCGGCTGCTTGCCGGCAACCACAAAGCTGCCGCGATAGAAGGCCGGGCCATGCATCGCCAGCTGCGCGTTGCCGCTGCGCTCAAAGCGTGCCTCCTCGGGCATTCCCAGCGGATCGGCAATGGTATTGGGCGCCATGGGCAGCGGGTACATCGCCCAGCCGGTGAGCGGAGCGCCGTCGAAGACTGGCACAGTGTTCAGGCCCTTGCTTTCGCCGCGCATCATGCGCGTGGAGTTGATGCGTCCGGAGTTCTCGACGAGGATGTCGAGTTGATTGGCGCGTTGGTCTGAGTGCAATGTGAGCGACGTCTGGTTCACTCTGCGGTCCAGTGTGCCAGCAAGCTTTCCGTTCAAGTAAACAAGTGCGTAATCATTCAGCCCGTCGAGCACCAGCGTGCCATTCACCGCATGTGCGATCTGCGTTCGATAGAGGAGGAAGCCGTACGACTGACCCAGCTCTTCCATCGGCTTCGGCCGGTCTGCACGAACCGGTTGCGGCAGCCCTGCCCACAGCGGCGTAGCTTCCTCGAGTTGGAATGGCGCAATGGCTTGGACTGGAGGCGCGGCGGGGATAGGCGGCAATGGCTGCTGCACATAGCGCGCAATCTCATCGCGATAGGCGCGATACTTGGCCGTGGGATGGCCGGCTTCATCGAGCGGAGCATCGTAATCGTAGCTGGTGACGTCCGGAAGAAACTTGTGGTCGGTCCAGCTTGAGCCGCTCATCCTGCCAAAACTGGTGCCGCCGTGAAACATGTAGATATTGATTCCGGCGTGATGGCTCAGGATGTAGTCCAGGTCCTTGATTTGCTGATCGATGGGGCGCGTCTGGTGCGGTTCGCCCCAGTGGTCAAACCAGCCGGGCCAGTACTCTGAAGCGAAGAGCGCCTGGCCGGGCCGCAGCTTCTGGAGCGCATCGAACGCGGCGGCGGGCCTGCCAATACCGAAGTTGACGGCGGCAAACACGCCCGGGATATTGCCGTTGGGCAGCGCGCGAGAGGGATCGGCCGTGTAGAGTAGGGTATCGGTGAAGCCAGCCTTCCGGAAGATCTGGTGCAGGTGTTCCGTGTACGCGTGGTCAGAGCCGAAGTTGCCGTATTCGTTTTCGATCTGCACGCCGATGATGGGTCCGCCGCGGCCGATCTGCAGCGGAGCAACCTCCTGCCCGAGCCGCAGTATCCACTGCTCAACGGGCTGCAGGAAGGCTGGATCATCGGAGCGCAACGCTGTGTGCATGCGCGGATCCGCCATAAGCCAGGCCGGAAACCCGCCGAACTCCCACTCAGCGCAGGAGTATGGGCCGGCGCGGAGAAGAACCTTCAGCCCTTCCTGCTGGGCCTCGCGGATGAACTCGAAAAGGTCGGCGTTGCCGCTGAAGTCGAACTGGCCGCGCACCGGCTCATGGATATTCCAGAAGACGTACGTGGCAATGGTGTTCAGGCCCATGGCGCGTGCCATCTTCAGGCGGGCGCGCCAGTACTCGCGCGGAATGCGCTCATAGTGCATCTCGCCGGAGAGAATCTCAAACGGCTTGCCGTCAAGCTCAAAGTGATCGCCGACGGCCTGGAACGTGTGGTGGACAGCGGTGGGGCGCGGAGCATCCTGAGAGGGCAGCGGCGCTGCCAGCGCGGCAAGAGTAACGGCGAGCAAAAATGAGCGGTGTGCAACGGGGCGCAAAAGAAGCCTGCTTTCCGGGAGACGAAGGTCCTGCAGCATCGTTATACACAATGCAGAAATAAATTGTCTATTGACATCGCCAGCTTCGCTCTCCTATGGTTAAGCGGCGGACTTTGGGGCTCCAGCACCGCTCTGAACACGCCGCCCGGACCTGCCCATGCCCAAATTTCTTGCTATCTTCCTACGCCGCCTTACGGGCGCGACTGCCTGCGCATGCATGGCCCTTGCGATTTTACCGCCCGCGCTGCTGCGGGCTCAGAACGATATTCCGCCCAGGGAACAAGCGGCTATTGATAAGGACATTTCCCGTCACTTCGGCAGCGCACCAGCCGATCCGGGGCCCAGAGCGAAGAACCTCTCAGCAGCGCTGAAGCCCAGGGCCGTGCGCAAGGCCGTACGCAAGGTGGCGGACTGGCAGCTCAGGCAATCGCAGCCCTACTTCGACCGCATCTGGACGTGGAGCGTGATGTACTCCGGCTTTATGGCCGCGGCGGATGCGCTGCCGGAGCCGCGCTATCGCAAGGCGATGGACGACATGGCCAACGGCTTCCACTGGCAGCTACGTTCGCAGGTGCCCAACGCAGACGACCAAAGCATCGGGCAGACGTACCTCGAGTTGTATCTGCGCAATTCCAAAGCGAATGAGATGGAGCCGACGAAAGAGGCGCTGGACCGGCTGCTTGCAGGCGCGGCGGCGAAGGTTCCGGCGAACCAGGCACAGATTCCGTGGTGGTGGTGCGACGCGCTGTTCATGGCTCCACCGGTTTGGTCACGCATGTATGCGAGTACGCAGGATGCGAAGTATCTGGACTACGTGGACCAGCACTGGAGCGAGACCTCCAAGCTGCTGTACGACCCCGAGCAGCACCTCTTTTACCGCGACGTGACATTTCTGCAGGCAAAGGAGCCGAACGGCGAGCCCGTGTTCTGGTCGCGCGGCGAGGGCTGGGTGATGGCGGGCATTGCACGCACGCTGGACCACATGCCTGCGGACTGGAAGACCTGCGCACGCTATGAACAGCAGTTGCGCGAGATGGCTGAGGCAGTGAAGAAGCTGCAGGACCCGCAGAGCGGACTTTGGCATGCCAGCATGATGGACG
This sequence comes from Acidobacteriota bacterium, assembly GCA_021781255.1. Next base: position 6,236 of record JAJXXG010001143.1, on the reverse strand, counting down.
CAGCGGACTATCCGCAGCCGGAGACTTCGGGATCAGCGCTGATGACGTTTGCGCTCGCGTGGGGCATCAACCACGGAGTGCTCAGTCGCGCAGAGTACGAGCCGGTGGTGGCAAAGGCCTGGCGCGGCCTGTTGGGCGAAGTGTACGCAGATGGACGGCTCGGCAATATCCAGCAGACCGGCTCGGCGCCAGCGCACTACCTGCCGTCTTCCAGCTACACCTACGGCGTTGGAGGATTCCTGCTGGCAGGGTCTGAGGTGCTCGAACTCTCTGAGCACGCGCACCACAGCCATCTGCCACGTTCCGGGAGCATGCCGCAGTGATGCCATATCTTCGTTTGAAGTATGTGCCCGCCGTGTGTTTGTGGATCGCTGTGTCCGCACTGGCAGCGGAGCCCGCGAGCTACAAGCTCACCTGCGGCGCTGCGTCCAAGCACGCGCACAGCCTGGTCGGAACGCGATTTGACGGTGGTGGCTTCGGATTCGATATCGAAGCTTCACCGCAGATTGAGAACGGCGTGTGCCACAGCGACAAGGCATTCTTCGTTTCCGTCAAGGAGCCGGACGGCAATTACCGCGTTACGTTGGAGCTTGGCGACGCACAGGCGGCCACAACCACGGTGAAGGCCGAGGGTCGTCGGCTGATGTTGCAGGATGTAAGCACCGGGCCTGGCGAGAAGGGGAAGCGCTCGTTTGTGGTGCATGTGCGCACGCCGCAGGTAAACGCGAGTGAGCGCGTGCACCTGAAGCCGCGCGAGATCGGCAGCCTGGACTGGGACGACAAGCTGACGCTTGAGTTCACCGGGCCGCATCCGGCCGTGCGATCCATCGACATCGAGCCGGTCCATGTGCCGACCCTCTACATCGCGGGCGACTCAACCGTCGTGGATCAGGACAACGAGCCGTGGGCGGCGTGGGGGCAGGAGCTGCCGTCATTTTTCAACAGCAACATTGCGGTGGCAAACGAGGCAGAGTCCGGCGAGACGATACACAGCTTTGAGACCGAGCGGCGCTGGGACAAGCTGATGAGCACGATCCACAGCGGCGACTGGCTGATGGTGCAGTTTGCACACAACGATCAGAAGCCGGGGCGCGGCTTTGTACCGATCCCGCAGTACGAAGAACTGCTTCACAAGTACATCGACATGGCGAGGGCAAAGGGCGCGCACCCGGTGCTGGTAACGTCGATGAACCGGCGCAGCTTCGACGAGAGCGGGAAGATCCGCATGACGCTGGCCGGATATCCCGATGCAATGCGCAGGGTCGCGCAGCAGGAGCACGTGCCGCTGATCGATCTGAACGCCATGAGCAAGACTCTGTTTGAAGCAATGGGCCCGGAGGGCACGCTGAAGGCATTCGTACATTATCCGGCGAACACGTTTCCCAGCCAGCCGCAGCCGCTTGCCGACGATACGCACTTCAACAGCTTTGGCGCGCTCGAACTTGCGAAGTGCGTTGTGCAGGGAATGCGCGACGACAAACTGCCGTTGACGAAGTACCTGCGGCATGGTGTTCCAATGTTCGATCCGGCCCACCCTGATCCGCCAACAATCTGGAGCGATCCGTACGATCCATTTCTATCTGCGCAGAAGCCGTACGAACGCTGAACCCGCAGCTCACAGTCTCAGGTTCCAGGAGTGCATCATGTCTCTTCTTTCCCGCACTTTTCTCTTCGCATGCGCAGCCGTGTTCGGTACGGTGGCCTTCTCGCAAGCTCCGTCGGTGCAGCCGGGGCAAGCGCCGCCCAAAAGCTGGATCGATCCGCAGACGGGGCACCGGGTAATCCGGCTGACGGATGAGCCGGATTCGGCGAGCTTCTACTTCAACGTGAACAGCTACGCGCCCGATGGCAGAGAGATGGCGTACACCACGCCGAGCGGCATCTCGGTCATCGACCTGACGACGCTTAAGTCCCGGCAAGTGGTGGAAGGCCGCGTGCGCGCAATCGAGATGGGCCACAGGACGCCGAGCGTCTTCTACGTGCGGCCAGAGGACCACGCGCTGTACGCGACCAACGTGGATACGAAAGAAACGCGCAGGCTGCTGACGCTGGAGCCAGGCGAAAACGTGATCACCATCAATGCCGATGAGACGCTCGCAGCAGGCGCTTCCATCGTGGGCGCGCATGCGCCGGCTCCGTTCGAGCATCGCGCAGGGCAACCGCAGCCGTTGATTCAGGCGCGCAACAAGGGCGAGATGATGCAGAAGCGGCTGGCTGCGCACTTGCCCATGGAGCTGTACACCATCGATCTGCGCACGGGGAAGAAGAAGGTCCTGCTCAACAGCACAGAGTGGCTGAATCATCTGCAGTTCTCGCCGACAGACCCGACGCTGCTACTGTATTGCCACGAAGGGCCGTGGCAGAAGGTGGATCGCATCTGGACCATTCGAACCGACGGCTCGCAGAATACCCTGGTGCACACGCGCACCATGTTCATGGAGATCGCAGGGCACGAGTTCTGGAGCCACGACGGCAAGACTATCTGGTTCGATTGGCAGACGCCCAAGGGTCAGGACTTCTGGCTGGAGGGGCGCAATGTGGACACGGGTGAGCAGATCGCCTATCACATGCAGCGCAACGAGTGGTCCATTCACTTCAACGTGTCGCGCGATGGCACGTTATTCTGCGGCGACGGCGGCGACCCCGGACAGGTGGCGCACGCGCCGGACGGTGAGTGGATCTACCTGTTCCATCCTGAGGTGATCCAGGGCGATGGCATCAACGATTCCCGGTTTGTGCATCCGGGCGTCTTCCATGCGGAAAAGCTCGTGAACATGTCGAAGCATCACTATCATCTGGAGCCCAACGTGAGCTTCTCGCCGGATAAAAAGTACATCATTTTCCGGTCAAACATGTTCGGGCCAACCTACGTGTTCGCCGTTGAGGTGGCGAAAGCGCCGGCAAAGCAATAGCCGCGCAGTCCGCGGGGCCGGGTGCGAAACAATCGTTGCGAAAGGATTGCGCGGAGTGGCGGCGATCCTTTCGCGGCCACTTCACGCGATCGTTCCGGCCCAGTGCATCACAGGTTCTGCTGAATCTTCAGCACCATGCAGGTCACGCTCTTGTCGCTGCTCACCAGCATCTGGTGCGGCAGCCCGGCGGGAACATGGGCCACGTCGCCTGTGCGCAGGTTCTGGCTTGAGCCGCCCGTTACCGCGGAGCCGCGTGTCTCTCCCGGAGCAATCGTCTTTGCGTCTGCAATGGAGCCGCCGGTCACCAGCGTTGCGTTGCCTTCCAGCACAAAGAAGATGTCGGCAAAGTTTTCATGCAACTCCGCAATGCCGCTGCGGCCGCGAAACAACAGCATAATGGCGTGTTGCGGATACTCCTTCAGCGTCTCGCTTGCGGAGCCGTCTCCCAGCGCGGCGAGTTTGCGCAGGTAGGCTGCACGTTCGAGCAGCACCGCGTTCGACAGATGATCCAGCGGCCCAGCAGGCTGCCTGCCTTTCACGCTCTGCGCCTGAGGCTCATTTTCTGCGGGCAAAAGTTCCTTCAGAATTGCCTTTGCAACGGTGTCCATATTCTCCTCACTCCTCTTCAGCTTACGTCCGCGCTCCCCGCTCAGCGCAAACCCGCCAGCTCCCGCGCGCGCTGAAAGACCGCAAGAAACATGGGCCGGGTCAGCTTGCCCGTATTCGTGTTCTGCAGGGACGGGTGATAGCTGGTGATGGCGTGCAAGCCGCCCGGCAGCGCGTACTCTACGCCATGGCCAAACACCAGTCCTCGCCGCGAGATCAACTGCCCCGTGCGCTGCAAATGCGCCAGCAGTCCATCAAAGGCGATGCGCCCCAGGCACACCACCACGCGCAAATCCCGCAGCAGGCGCATCTCTTCATCCAGCCACGGAGCGCAGTTGCGCAACTCGTCCGTAGTAGGCTTGTTTCCCGGCGGAGCGCAGCGCACCACAGAGGTAATCCACAGGCTGTTGAGCCGCATGCCGTCTTCGCGGGACGTGGCGTTGGGCTGCGATGCGAAGCCCGCCTCGTACAGGACCGGGTAAAGAAAATCGCCCGAGCCATCGCCCGTGAAGGGCCTGCCAGTGCGGTTGGAGCCGTGTGCGCCCGGCGCCAGGCCCAGCGCCAGCACGTGCGCTTTGGGGTCGCCAAACGAGGGCACAGGACGCCCCCAGTATTCCCAGTCCGCATAGGCGCGCCGTTTAACGCGAGCCACCTCCGCGCAGTGCTCGCGCAGCCGTGGACACAGGTTGCATTGCACGACACGTGCGTTCAGCGCATCCAGCGTGGCAGGGGAAGTGGTCATGGGAAAAGTTTATGGCATGCCGCCCGCGCAGCGTTCAGGCGCTCACCGTGGCTGCCGTGGCGCGTACCTTGCGCAGCGGCTGTCCGGTGGCTGCGCTGATGGCCTGCTGCACTTCGGCCAGTATCGACAGCGCAACCGCTGCCGGTGCCTCGCCACCCAGGTCCAGGCCGGTGGGCGCGTGCAGTGCATCCATCCAGCGCTCCAGCCGGTCTGATGTTGCGGGCAGGCCCAGCAGCCGGGCCGCCTCCGCCAGCAGGTCGAGCGTTCGGCGCTGCGGGCCAAGCACGCCGATGTATGCCAGCGGAAAGCCCACACCCAGCAGCGACGCCAGTATCCGCGAATCCTGCTCAAAGCTGTGCGTCATCACCACGGCCGCGTCTGTGGGCAGCAGCGTCAGGTGCGCATGCGCCGCGCCCGGCAGATCCGCAATCGGCAAAACGCGCACGTCATGGGCTGCCGGAAAGCGACCCCGCGTTGCCAGATGCGCGCGGCCATCGGCCACCGCGACATACCAACCCATTTCGCGCGCCATGTTCGCCAGCGGCTTGGCATCGTCACCAGCGCTGAAGATCCACAGCCCAGGCCGTGCAGCCAGGTAGTCCACGCGCACGCGAACCTCCGCGCCGTTCAGTTGTGCGCGGTCTTCCAATCCAGCGTGGCGCTCCATGGCCAATCGCGCCAGGTCTGCAAGCGCGTCGTCGCCCTGCTGCTGGCTGCCGACGGCCATCCCATCCCGGCCCATCAGCACGCGATGCCCAATCTGCTGGCCCTCCAATACCGTGGCTATAGCCAGCGGCTGGCGCTTCTCAAAAGCCGTCGCAAGCGCTTCCAGCAGGGGACGCGCCGTTGTCCGCCGTTCCAGCAGGATGTAGACCACGCCGCCGCAGCCTGAGCCGTAGGGCAGATCACCGTCGTCCGCCAGCGTGGAGTAGCGCTCGATGACCGGCCCCGACGCGGTCAGCCACCAGGCCTTCCTGGCCACCTCGGCCTCCAGACAGCCGCCGCTCACCGTGCCTGCGCGCCGTCCGTCCTGCGTCAGCAACATGTGCGCGCCGGGCTTGCGATAGCTGGAGCCTTCCACGGCCACAATCGTCGCCAGCACATAGTCCGCCCCGGATGCCTCCAGTTCGCGCCACAACGGCAGAATCGGTTCCAGGTCTGTCATCGCTTTCTATTGTCGCTCCAATGCCGGCGCCTTTTCCGCGCAGGCCGCACCGTTGGCTAGTTGTTCAGCAGAGCCTTCATCGCCTGGGGATAGCGCTCGCCCGCTGCCGCATCCGGCGGAAACACGGCCTGCAACTGCTCCACGAAAGCCGGGTCCAGCGTCACATCCACCGCAGCCGCGTTTTCCTCCAGATATTTTCGGCGCTTTGTGCCGGGGATCGGCACAATGTCCTCACCCTGCGCCAGCACCCACGCCAGCGCCAGCTGACTCGGCGTTATCCCCGTCTCGGCGGCCAGCTTCTTCACCTTTTCCACCAACTCCAGATTGCGCGTGAAGTTTTCTCCCTGAAAGCGCGGACTGTGGCGACGATAATCGTCGGCTTCAAAGTCCTCTGGGCTCTGGATGGCTCCTGTCAGAAACCCCCGGCCCAGCGGGCTGTACGCCACAAACGCAATGCCCAGCCGGCGGCAGGTCGGCAACACCTCCGGCTCCGGGTCCCGTGTCCACAGCGAATACTCCGTCTGCAGGGCGGCGATGGGGTGCACGCGATGCGCGCGCTCCAGCGTGGCCGGACCGGCCTCCGACAGTCCCAGGTACCGCACCTTGCCTTCCTCCACCAGCCGCGACATCGCGCCCACCGTCTCCTCAATCGGCGTCTTTGGATCCACGCGATGCTGGTAGTAGAGATCGATCGTCTCAATTCCCAGCCGGCGCAGACTGCCCTCCACGCTGCTCCGCACATAAGCCGGGCTACCGTCCACGCCGCGTCTCGCCGGGTTCTCGGGGGCGCGCACAATGCCGAACTTGGTGG
>JAJXXG010000190.1 GCA_021781255.1 Acidobacteriota bacterium | reverse complement strand
CCGCAAACGTATTCCCTTGACGACTGGATTGCTTGACCACATACAGACGACCGTTCGACGCACGAACTAATGAGCTTTGGGTGACACCATTCATCTTCCTGTAAAAAAATATTGCACGCGGATATTCAGGCGCGCGGCTAGCCGATAGCTCGCTTGCAGCTCTCATCATCTCTATAACCCCAGGGCAGAAACCAAAACAGTGTGGAAAAGGTAATAAGTATTGTGAGTATCTTGAGGGAAGATACATGAAAAAGAAGATAAGTGTTTATATCTTTGGTAATCTTTTCGTGATCTTGGTTCTGTTTTAGAACCTAAGTAAAGTCAACATAAAGGGGCATGAGTAATCTTGCAGACTATGCCCAAGACCCTCTGATTGCAGACGATGGGGAACTTAGGCTGTAAGAAAATACTTATAGATCGGGTTATTCGTGCCTTTCGAGGACATATCCGATGAGGTAATCCCACTGTCAGGACGAAGTTACTCCCAAGCCGGAAGTCATTGGACGGCCGATGGCCCGGGCACAGCTCCTGCAGAATCCTCAAGCCCGTGCCTCACGCCAATACGTCAAACGCATTCCGAAGCACTCCACTCTGGAAACGCGCAAATATCTAATGGGATCGGTAAATGGTGCCCCGGCGAAATCGAAAGGCCCATGCCGACCGGCAGGGCTCATCGGATTCTTCAGCAAGTGCCTCGGCGACGCTTCGCTCGTGGAGAGCTCTCGTTCCGCGCAAGCACACCTCCTGCATCGGGCTATTCGATCTGGACAGCGGGATAGGCTTCGGTGTATTCCTCGCCGCTGCAGCCCAGATACGTCACCGTGCGCGCGACGAAATCCACATCGTAGCGAACGATTCCGGCTCCCCATGTAGCTGCGAGGAATTCAGGAAAGGTGCTTTCGCCAGCCTGGTCGATTCGTAGAGCCTTGATGAGGGCCTCTCTATCGAAGCCTGGAACATCCGCAGTGCCTGAAACCAGCGGTGTTCCTTGCATCACCACCGGCCCGTGCCCAGTCATGAACAGGCTTTGGCAAGCCGGGAGCGACCAGATGTTGCGAGAGACTCCGGCCTGTCGCAGGCACTCGGCAAGATAAGGGAATCCCCCCACCTTCGGACGGAGCGCTACCGCTCTCTGCATTGCCGTGTTCAGATTGTCGATTGCCTTACTCATCGTATCGTCTCCTTTGCCATTGCCTGGATTGGTCATAAGTTGCGTCATTCGATCGGGACATCGCGGATCTGATGACAGCTTGCGAGCTTGCCAAGCAGACGGCCAAGCGTCTGCCTTTCGCCGGAGTCAAGACAGGCGAAAAACTGATCGTCGTTGCGATCGGCAATCTTCGCCAACTCAGGAACAATGCGCCGTCCGGCGGCTGTCAACGAAAGCAGTTGGACACGATTGTCCTCGGGCTTAATGCGCCTCCTGATCCAGCTTTTCGCCTCTACTTTGTCGAGGATCTTGGAGACCGCTCCGCGAGTCATCGTCAGGGCATCGGCCAGTTCTCCCGGCGTTGCCTGCCTCCTGTCATAGAGCTGGCGCAGCAAAACCCACTCGGCGACGGAGGTCCGTTTGGCCTGCAGCGCCCGTGCAAAATTGCCCGAGACCGCATTCGACACCCGCCGGAGGCAATACCCCAGATGAGTTTCAAGATCCGAGACGGGTGCAGTGGTCGCCGAAGTAGTTTCCATGGAAACAAGTATGATTTCCATGGAAACCATTGTCAACTCTTCTCGGACGGCAACCGGAGATATCGGCAGCTTCTGCGGAGATGCTCAAGTCCGTCGCCTGCACGTGCAACTACGACGGCGCCCTGCCCTGTTCCACTCGCGGAACATCTTGCCGGCTTCATCACCTCGTGCGTCGCCCTCCGGTTTCGCCACAAGCCCACTTATTCGACGCGGAGTGCGGACATGGGCTCGAGTTTGGAGGCGCGGTGAGCGGGAATCCACGTGGCGGCGAGTGCCACCATTGTCAGGATGATAGGGACGGAGATGAAGACGAGCGGGTCCCAAGCTTTGATTCCGTAGAGGAAGCTTGCGATGAGGCGAGTGAGGCCTAAGGAAGCTCCTGTGCCTATGACGACACCGATGATGGCGAGGGTCATGCCCTGGCGAACGACGAGGTTGCGGATTTTGGCACGGTCGGCTCCGAGCGCCATGCGGATGCCCATCTCCTTCGTGCGCTGCTGGACGGAGTAGGCCATGAGGCCGTAAATGCCGATGGAGGCGAGGATGAGCGCGCAGACCCCGAAGATGGTGAGCAGCAGCATGTTGAAGTCTTCGCGCGCGGTGGAGAGGACGACCACTTCATCCATGGTACGGATGTGGGCGACGGGGAAGCCTCCGCTGGCCTGACGGAGCTGCTCGGTAATTGCGGAGATGTACTGGTGGGGATCGCCGTGGGTGCGGACGAGCCAGGCGATGGGGCCGATGCGGGCGTTGAGCGCGGTCAGACCGTCTGGGACCTGAGACTGCGGCACGATCATCAGCGGGCGCGGTTCCCGGTTGAGACCGCCGTCGCGGATGTCTCCGACGACACCAATGATTTGGCGGGCGGGCTCTACAAACTCGGGGCCGATGCCTTTGCCGATGATGATCTGCTGGCCGATGGGGTTGCCTTTGGGCCAGTACTGCTTGGCCATAGTTTCATTGATGATGACCACCCCGGCGGCTCCGGTGGAGTCTTGTATGTTGAAGTCACGGCCCTGGAGGAGGGGAATCTTGAAAACGGAGAAATACCCGGGTGAAGCGCTCATCCAGCCGGCGCCGCCGGTGTAGGGGCTTTTGCCGGTGGGGCGGCCTACGACATTGAAAGGCAGTCCGAAACCGCCTTGCAGTGGGATGCAGCAGCTTGAAGCTGAGGCTTCGACGCCGGGAATGCTGTTAAGACGCTCGCGCGCATCCCGGATTAGTTGGGCGACCCCGGCGGTCTTCTGATATTTGTCTCCTGTCAGAGACATTTCCAGCGTGAGGACGTGGTGCGGGTTGAATCCGGGGTTAACGCCGCGCAAAGCGATGTAGGTGCGGATGAGCAGGGCGGCGCCGATCAGGAGGATGAGGGCGAGCGAGACTTCGCTGATCACAAGCAGCGAGCGGCCCTTGCTCTGACGGAATCCGGTACCGGCGCGGTTGCTGCCCTCCTTGAGCGTGGCATTGAGATTGGGGCGCGCCGCTCCGATGGCGGGGAAGAGCCCGAAAAGGATTCCGGTGAACACGGAAACCCCAAGGGTGAAGAGTAGAACGCGCCAGTCGATGCCGACAGCGGCCCCATGCTCGCCGATGCGAGGAATATCGCCGGGGTTCAGCGCGAGCAGGGCGCGCACGCCGACGAAGCCGAGGAGGAGCCCGAGGATACCTCCAGCGGTGGCGAGCAGAATGCTTTCGGTGAGCAGCTGGCGGATGATGCGCACGCGGCCTGCTCCCATGGCGGAGCGAATGGCG
>JAJXXG010000895.1 GCA_021781255.1 Acidobacteriota bacterium | reverse complement strand
TTGGTGATGGTCGTACTGTGGACTCCGGTGGCTGCGTTTGTAACGGTTACAGTCGCACCGGGAATAACCGAACCAGCTTCATCGGTGACGGCGCCTCGGATCGATCCTGTAACAGTCTGCGCAAAGGCGGCTGGGCTCAGCAACAGCATTGCGATGCAGGCCCAATAGACGTATCTGATTGTCTTTCCCAACATTTAATGCCTCCCAAGGATGTTTGTCTTCTGACTCATCTTTACTGGATGAGCGGCTGCATAATGCTCAAGGCTCTGTGGCCCTTTTCATATCTCTCGCCAAGGCTTCGAGATGCCGCTTATTAAACCCGCCGCAGACAAAATGCTCATGGCTTACGGGGGACCCCAAAACGAATTGCCTTAGTATAGACAGCTAGCCACATTTTTTAACACAATTTTTTTAAAGAAAGTTGGACGCCATAAAGCAAAGTTATTGCAGCCTGCTGCTCAGAACATAGGCACAATACGAAGCTGGGGGAGCGGGCCGATGACCGGCAGGGCGAGGGTGTCGTGCCGAGGGGAAATATAAAACGGGATCTGCGCCAGCAAAGATCGCAGATCCCGTTTGAACTATAGCTTCAAGCGTTGACGCTTGCGCACCGAAGACTTAGTGGGTTGCAGCTGCAGGAGACACTTGCTTGAACCGCGTCCACCGCTCCGCCTGCCGTACCGTGTTGGTAGGAGCTTCCGTCCAGAGCGGACTGCTCATTCCATTCAAATCATAGACGACCTTGCCATTGCGAATCGTCATCTCGCAGATCAGCTTTTCTGTTCCCATCAGCTTCGTGTCGAACATATCGACGAATCCAAAGTGGCCGTGCACAACACGCAGAATAGCAATATCGGCGGGCGCTCCCACAGAGAGATTACCGAGCTCCTCACGCTTGATTTCGCGCGCAGGATGCCATGTGTCAGCCGCGATCACCTGATCGAGAGGCATGCCCAGCGCCAGCATCTTGTCGGACACATTCAACATGTCTTTCATTCCGGCATTCATACTGCCCACATGCAGATCCGTGGAGATGGAGTCAGGAAGAAAGCCCGCCTTGGTAAGTGGAACCGCGACTCTCCAGTCGAAGCTTCCGCCGCCATGGCCTACGTCAAAGTAGATACCTCTCTTCCGCCCTTCAATCAAGGCCTTGCTCGGTCCAAGCGTGGTTTTATCCTGTTCGCCGCGCAGTCCGGAGTACATGTGCGTATAAATATCTCCTGGCCGCAGCACGCGCGTGAGCAACTGATAGAGCGGCCGCTCAGGACGGTTCGCGCCGTAATCGATCATCACCGGAATATTCGCCAGCGTACCTGCCTTCACGGCCTGCAGATACGGTGTCCATTCCGGCCCCTCGAAGTGAGCACTCTTGATACCCACAACAATCTCCGGATACTTGCGAGCCATCGCTGCAGTGGGTTCCGCCTGCATGTCGGCGAGGTTCTGTTCGTATTTAGGCCCTCGCATTCCCGAGCCGACAATATTCAGCAGCGCCAGCACCCGTGTTTGCGACCGGTCGATAATCTTATCCTTGAAGTCTTCAAAGTTCCGCCAGCCGGAGCACCCTGCATCGACAACCGTAGTCACCCCATTGCGGAACGTGAAACCATCCGGATAGACGCTCAAATCGCCAGCATACGAGCCTCTCTCGCCCGTACCCGCAAAGACGTGTACGTGAATGTCAATCAGGCCCGGCGTCACATACAGATCGCTGGCATCGATTGTTTTCACCGCTTCCGCAGGAGATATATCGGCAGCTACTTTGGCAATCTTGCCATCTTTTACGGCGACATCCATAGTGGAGCTGATATGGTTTTTCGCATCGACAACGTGGCCATGCTTTAGCAGCAGGTCATAGGTTTGGGCGTGGAGAGACGGCGCAACCGTAAAGAGTGCGCCGACTGCGGCCAGGCAAAGTGATACCTTACGTTCCAATTTGCGAAGATACATCTGCAATATCCAATCTGAATTCGCGATGAATTCTTGGCAGCTTGCTTCTTACAGCAAAGGTGTGGTCGACACACTTCTCCCTAGCTATCCCACAGTTATGGGAAAGTCGGCCGTTTATATATATGCGATCAGGTCAATCTCAACAAGTGAGTTACCCGGAATGCCGCCTGCAGGGGCAACCGTAGTGCGAACAGGAGGTACTTTACCGAAGCGTCCCTTGTAGACCTCGTTCATCGCAGGCCAGTCTTTTATGTCATTGAGATAGACATTCACTTTCAGTACCTTGTCCATCGATGACCCTGCATTGACCAGCTGCTTCTCAAGCTCGTCGAGAACATGCTTCGTGTGCGCCTGCACATCCCCCGGGAAATGCGCGCCCACTCCGGATAGAAAAAGAAGGCTTCCATAAGAAACAGCTGGAGAAAAGAGCGGCGCCTCATTCGGATCGGAAGAGGCAAGGCCATATGCCTTTTTCTCAAGCGGTGCTTCCTTGGTCTTCGCCTGCGAGGTTCCAGAGGCAGCCAGCGCAGCGCCTCCTACGGCTGCAGCTTTCGCTGCCGTCTTCAGCATGTTGCGGCGAGTCGTCTGATTCATAAGCGGTGTTCTCTCCTTGTCACTCTTCATCTTTGAGTTAGGCATTCCGGGCTGTCAGAACCTGCCGGAGCCTTGATCCAACAATGGCGTCTTCTCCAGGCTGGAGCATCCAAACGCCCACCACAATCGTGTCTGCGTTCGATGGAATACTCGTACGTTCACTTGTTCCAGTTGCCGGATTCAGCTCGATCGACGGGGTTCCCTTGCGAAGCATCTCCATCGCCTGCTGAACGGTTACGCCAACTGTAGCGGGATTGTACTCCAGCAGCAAATGCGGAACGTGATTTGCCACCTCTGGCATGAAAGTACGCGCCTTCATGGTGGGGATATCTTTTACTTGCTGGATGATCACATCTACTCTGCGCTTGTATTCATCCTGCATAGCCTCATTGGACTGCTCCAGCAACCAGTCCACCGCAGCCACCATACCAACGATCTGCTCTTTCGCCACCTTCATCCCGCGGCCTACAGCGTCAGATATGGGGCTGTTGTTGCTATATGCCAAATCAATCAGCTTCTTTTTTCCCAGCAGCAGTCCCGCATTCTGCGGGCCGCGAATACCCTTGCCGCCTGAGAAACACACAAGATCAAAACCCATGCCCGTATACTTCCACAGGTTTTCTATCGGAGGCATATCCGCAGCGGCGTCGTTCATGCACGGCACATTATGCTCGTGCGCAATCTTCAACCAGGTCTCGCGATCGATCTCTCCCGACTCTGCCGCATTGAAAAAGTGCGTCATGACCGTTTTCGAACTGAAGGCATTGCGATAATCCGACTCTGTAACGACTTCGCGAAACTGAATGCCACAGTTCAACAATGCCTGGTCATACTCGTAGCGGTGTCCCTTCTGTACGATCACTTCGTTCTTCATTGCATCCGCCCCCTGGGGCACGCGGATG
>JAJXXG010000231.1 GCA_021781255.1 Acidobacteriota bacterium | reverse complement strand
CGATTTCCGGCGCGTGGAACTGGGTGCGGCCTTCCCAGAGCATCGGCGTTTCTTCGCTTTCGCCTTCGACGAGCAGGTCAATTCTGCGGCCCACCCACTGCTGCTTGGCGCGTTTGCTGATGTCTTGCTGGAGCTTCATCAGGCGGCGCTTGCGGGCCTCGATGGTGCGCTTGGGCACTTTGCCTTCCAGCGAGAATGCGCCGGAGCCTTCTTCATCGGAGTAGCTGAAGACGCCGAGCCAGTCGAACCTTGCCTCGTTGATGAACTCTTCCAAAAGCTCAAAGTCGCGGAGCGACTCGCCGGGGAATCCGACGATGAATGAGGTGCGGAGGGCGATGCCGGGAACTGCGGCGCGGACTTTTTCCAGCGTCTTGAGGAAGATGTCGGCTCCGGCGCCGCGCTTCATGGTCTTGAGGACGGCGGGCGAGGCGTGCTGGAGCGGGACGTCGAGATATTTGCAGATGTTGTCGTGTTTGGCGATGGTCTCAAGCAGGCGGCCGGTGATGCGGTTGGGATAGGCGTAGAGGAAGCGCAGCCAGCGGAGGCCGTCGATGGCGGCGAGGGCGTCGAGCAACTGTGCGAGACCGTCTTTGATGCCGAGATCTTCGCCATAACAGGTGGTGTCCTGGCCGATGAGGGTAATCTCCCGCACGCCGCGCGCGACGAGTTGTTGCGCCTCTGCAACCACGGACTCAAAGCGCCGCGAGCGGAACTTCCCGCGCAGGTTGGGAATGACGCAGAAGCTGCAGGGATGGTCGCAGCCCTCGGCAATCTTGATGTAGGCCGACGCGCGTGGCGTCGCCAGGAGGCGCGGCGTGGTTTCGTCGTAGAGATAGGTGGGCAGCATGTGCGCGGCGCCCTGCCACTCGTCGCGGCTGAATCGGCCCTGCTGCTCGCGGAGTTGCCCTTCGGCCCTTGAGGGTTTGGACTCGGGCTGGTGTGTGCCCGAAAGGGATTCCTGGCCGGGCTTGGCTGCGATGTCGCCTTTGAGGATGTTGAACGGCGACGGTATTGCGCTGGGCTTCGCAACACCAGCGGCTTCCAGAATGGACTCCAACTCGCCGGTGCCGATGACGGCGTCGACTTCAGGAATATTCTTCTTGATTTCATCCCTGTATCGCTCAACCAGACATCCCGCGACGATAAGTTTGGTGGCGCGGCCTTCGGTCTTGTGGCGGGCCATCTCAAGGATGGTGTCGACGGACTCCTGCTTGGCTGTGTCGATAAAGCTGCACGTGTTGACGACGAGGATCTCGGCGTCTTCGGGACGGGCGGTGAGGCGCGCACCGGCGCGGTCCAGCAGGCCCATCATCACCTCGGAATCGACGAGGTTTTTGGGGCAGCCCAACGAAATAAAGCCCACGGTAGGAGCCGCGGAAGGGGAAATTTTGCTCACTTCCTTATTGTACCGGGAAGTGGAAATGGCCGTGCGCGAGTTGGCTTGGGCGCGCGGTCACCTGTCTTTGCGGTAGAGCAGGTCGCGGATGGCTTTGCGGCGCTCGGCGTTGGCTTCGCTCTCGGCCTTGCGCTCTTCGGCGCTCAGGTGCTGCTTTGACTTTGTGTCGTCTTCGGCTTCCTGTTCACTGCAGGCGGGGCAGCGATTGGCAAAGCCGGGTTTGCCGGGCCGGAGTTCAAACTCTTCAGAGCAGACTGCGCAGACTTTGATTGGAAACGGCATAACGGGACCTGAATCCATGATAAAGGAGGCGGAATTTCCTTTCCAGAGCTGCCTTGGGGCGGATTGCCCCAGTTGGCGCGGGGCGCTTCCGGTGCGGGCGGACGAATAAAAAAGGGCGCGCATTTTTCCGGGGCGAAACGGCTGATTGCTAGTGGCTTAGCCTTGCCACCCACGACTCAGCCGCAAGGTGCTAAAATCTGAAGTGCCGGGTCCTACGCGACGTAATCCCGCCAACCCCGCCAGGTCCGGAAGGAAGCAACGGTAACGGGCTAGTACGGGCGCAGTAGGTAACCCGGTACTCTTTTGGGCGCAGATCCGAGCATCCCCGACATGAGATTTAATGCGCAAAGTACGGGCGTTGCCTCGTAGAGTAAGTGCAGCGGTCATTGGGGCTTGCGCCCCTGAGCGAAGTTTTTGCGGCAGTTTGCATTTCCTCAGCGGGCAAAGCCGAAAAATCAAGTGTGGCTCTGGGCGGACGTGCCGAGCCCTTCCTCTTCAGTACGGAGAAATGCATTGAGCCTTACAGTTCGCCCCGTTGTGGGCCAGCGCGCGAAGATTACGGCGCTCGGAACCTACGTTCCCCCCCAGGTTCTGACCAATCAAGACCTTGAAAAAATGGTGGATACCAACGACCAGTGGATTATGGATCGGACGGGTATTCGTGAGCGGCACGTCCTGGCCAAGGGGCTGGGCACGAGCGACATGTGCGTTGAGGCGGCGAAGAAGTGCCTTGCGGCGCGCGGCATTGCGGCGAGCGAGGTTGAAGTGATCATCGTGGGCACGGTGACGCCGGACATGATGTTCCCCTCGACGGCGTGCCTGGTGCAGGACAAGTTGGGTGCCAAGGGCGCGTGGGGCTTCGATGTTTCGGCCGGCTGCTCCGGATTTGTGTTTGCGCTGCAGGCGGGCGTGAAACTGGTGGAGAGCGGGGCGCACAGCAAGGTGCTCGTGTGCGGCGCGGACGCCAACACGCGCATGACCGACTACACCGACCGGACGACGTGCGTGCTGTTTGGCGATGGCGGCGGCGCAGTGCTGATTGAGCCTGCGGCTGAAGGCGAGATTGGATTCATCGACTACATCCACGAGATTGACGGCTCAGGCGGCGTGGCGCTGAATCTCAAGGGCGGCGGCAGCCTGAACCCTTCGAGCCACGAGACCGTGGACAAGAAGATGCACTACATCTACCAGGACGGGCAGGCCGTTTACAAATTTGCCGTGCGCAAGATGGCGGAGGTGACGGCGCGGGTTCTGGAGCGCAACGGCGTGACCGGCGCGGACCTTGGCTGCTTCATTCCGCACCAGGCGAACAAGCGAATCATCACGGCGACCGCGGACCGGCTCGGCATGGCGCCGGAGCGCGTGATTATCAACATCGACAAGTATGGCAACACATCGGCGGGCACGATTCCGCTGGCTATGGAAACGGCCGTGGAGCAAGGCAAGCTGAAGAAGGGCGATCTGGTGCTGATTTCCGCCGTGGGCGCTGGCTTTACCGTGGGCGCAGCGCTCCTGCGGTGGGAGATTTAGCAGGGTAGCCAGTCAGCGAGTCGGCAAAGGCCGGTCCATGGGATGAATCGGCCTTTTGCTTGGCGCGGGAATCGGACTTGGACAGCCAGTGCTGAAAGCCCGTTTTGAAAGGGCGCCGCTTCAGTCGTGCCGCACACGCCTGCAGATTAATCGAGGGGCTTCAGTGTCTGCCCGATGCTGCATGCGCCATCGCGCCGCGCGTCTTCACATCTTTTCCAGATGCCTGAAGCCGCTGGTG
>JAJXXG010000935.1 GCA_021781255.1 Acidobacteriota bacterium | reverse complement strand
GGAGGACTGTTTCTAAGCTCTTTATTTTATTTAGCTTAGGAATGGCGCGCCCGGAAGGATTCGAACCTCCGACCTACTGATTCGTAGTCAGTCGCTCTATCCAACTGAGCTACGGGCGCGCACAGAGAGTCCTTATAGTGCGAAGGACCTAAGACAGATTAACAGGGATTGGAAAGAGGCGCAAACCTCGGAATCAAGCGGTTGGAGCCGGTTCCGGAGTGGTTTGGGGAGGGATGAGCGAGGGCACTGAATCCACTTCAAGACCAGCCTGGCGGATCAGACGCGTCACAGCTGCGGCAGTGAGCCTTGTGGCGTCATACTCGATGCGCAGGTTCTGCGCAGGTTGGTCAATAGAGAGCGAGCGAATACCATAGACGTCGCGCACCTGCGCTAGCGCCAGTATGACGGACTCACTAGGCGGTACAGCGTAATGAAAGAGAATGTCTACGGTCGTCATACGCCAATGATAGCAGGAGTGCGAGTTTACAAGCTGTCGAGATACTGACGGATCTCGGGGTCAGACCAGTCCTGTGCGCCCACGAATTTGCGCCGGATGATCCCTTTGCGGTCGATGACGTAGGTTTCGGGCCACATATCGGTGTGGTAGAGGTCTGCAACCTTCTCGTTGGGATCTCGAACGGTAATCAGGTCGACGTGATGGCTTGCGATGAACTCAGAATAGTCAGCGGGATTCTGGTCGACGCTGATGGCGAGAATGACCAAATTTGGGTCGTCATGATGGAGCTGCAGCAGGGAAGGCATTTCCGCCACGCACGGCGGGCACCAAGTTGCCCAGAAATTGAGCAGGACAACCTTGCCACGGTAGTTGGCAAGATTGATTGACGTCAAACCATCCGAGACTTTGAATGCCGGAGCTCGCTCGTCCAGTTGAGCGGGCCGAGATCCGCGATTACACGCCGGGAGCAATGCCAGCATGAGCAAACCGAGAAATGGAAGCCAACGAGAAAACCGCACATCCATATAATACGGAGCGACGGTAGGGAAGCGAAAGGGCACGCAGAAATGGATCAGGAAAAGCCGGAAACCGGGGAAGATCTTGGACAGGCAACTTGGAAGCCCGTTCTGGGCTTGGCGGACGAGCCCGGTGAGGCACCGCATGTGCATGCCGTCACGGGAACCGTATTTGACCAGCCAGAATCGAGTCCACTGCTTGAACTGACGGTGATAATTCCTGCGCGCAACGAGGAGGCGAGTCTGGGAGCATGTCTCGAGTCGCTTGTGGCGCAATCGGATGAATCCTTCCTGCTTGGAAGGGACTGGGAAATTGTTGTAGTGGATGACCACTCGGCCGACCGGACAGCAGAAATCGCACGTAACTTCTCGGGTGTAACCGTTATAGAGGCCGACAAGCTGGAGCCGGGTTGGACGGGGAAAACGAATGCGGTTTGGACCGCGGCCCGGAAGGCGCGAGGACGCTGGCTTCTCTTCACTGATGCAGATACGGTGCACGAACCAGGCAATCTGCACAGGGCAATACACGAGGCATCGCGGAACAAGGTGGGCATGCTTAGCTACTCGCCGCGCCAACTTGTGAACGGGCTATTGCAGCGCGTACTAATGCCGCTGGTCTTCAGCGAACTGGCGCTTGCCTACCCACCAGCAAAGGTATCGGACCCGAATCAGCGCCTGGCGGCTGCGAATGGGCAGTTTGTGCTGGTAGAACGAGAGGCTTACCGGCGCATTGGCGGACATCGCGCGGTGGCCGACCGGGTGCTGGAGGATGTGGAGTTGGCCTTCCTGGCCAAGCGGCGCAAGGTGGGATTGCGCTTCCGTTATGCAGATGATGCTGTTTCCACACGGATGTATCAAACGGCCGGCGCGATGGTGGAAGGCTGGACGAAGAACCTGGCTCTGCTCTTTCATAACACTCTTGCAACAGCAGCGTGGAAGGCGCTGGACCTGGTTCTGCTGTTCGGACTGCCTGTTCTAACTGTGGAGCTTTGGAGTGCGCGCTTCGGAGTGCATTCGCTTCAATGGCTTGGAGCGGGTTGGGTGCTGCTTTTGCTTTGGTTGCGGACGCTCTTCAGATTTTATGCGCGTGTAGCTAAATCGAATTTCTCATTTTTGGACTGTGCCCTGGCGCCGTTGGGGTTGCCGCTTTTCATCTGGCTACTCTACCGTAGCTGGTTCCAGCATCGAGTCTTCAAGCGAGTAAGCTGGAAGGGGCGGATGTATGCGGAGTAGCAGTCTTTATGAGACAGCAATTATGCCGCTAATCCTTTGAGTTGACGGAAAATGATGAGACACGGCGAAGCCAGACGGCCTTTTGCCGCATCAGATGAGCGAAGGCAAGTACATGATTGAACTTACGCGGCGGGCGACGTTTTCAGCCTCGCACTTCTACTGGAACGATAGTTGGTCTCCCGAGGAGAATGAGCGTGTATTCGGCCGGTGTGCTAACCGGAACGGTCACGGTCACAATTACACCTTGGAAGTGACGGTGGCTGGTGAGCCTGATTCAGTAACCGGTTTTGTGGTCGATTTGAAATGGTTGAAGGATGTAATAGAGCATGAGGTACTTGCCGCTTACGATCACAGGCATTTGAATCTGGAGGTACCTGAGTTCGCAAACGTAATTCCGACAACGGAGAATTTGGCAGTCGCGGCGTGGAAGCGCCTGGAACCGGCAATTGCGGCGGCCGAAGGGGCAAAATTGCGGAGGGTGAGAGTGTACGAGACTCCGGAGATATTCGCAGAATATCGGGGGGGACTGTGAATCCCAAGGCATACTTCGGACGGCGGTATGCACTGAGCGCGAGTCATCGCCTTAATGCAGAGAGACTTACCGAAGAGGAGAACCGTGCGGTGTATGGAAAGTGCAACAATCCGCACGGTCACGGTCACAACTACGTGGTTGAGGTTCTGGTAGGCGGGCAGGTTCCACCTGAAACAGGAATGGTGATTGATCTGGAGGCGTTGGATACAGCAGTACAGCATGCAGTCTTGGATCGGTTCGATCACAGTAATCTGAATTTGGATCAGACGTTCCAGAATGAGGTTCCAACGACAGAGAATTTTTGCCGCGTAATTTTCGATTCGCTGGAGAAAGAGCTTCCGACTGGCGAACTGAATTATGTGCGCGTAGAGGAAACAGAAAACAACTTTTTTCAGTTTTATGGTCCGAGTCGAGTCGCGTAGCAGCGAGTGGTGAAGGTTGCAAACAGAAGCATGAAACGCCCAATTCCCCGGGCGAAAGGTGAGTGGTGGTGATGGCGCAGCCAGTGGTAGTGAGTAAGGGAGTTCGAAGGGCAGAGCAGGCAGCGGGCCTGAGCGATTACACGATGGAAGAAATGTATCGTGAGATTCTCGGAAGGTTAGGCGAGGATCCAGAGCGTGATGGGCTCCTGGCCACGCCGGGCCGCGTAACCAAAGCGATGAGTTTTCTGACCAAGGGCTATGATCAGGATCCTACCAAGATACAGATCG
>JAJXXG010000419.1 GCA_021781255.1 Acidobacteriota bacterium | reverse complement strand
ATGGATGAATAAACCTCATGGATTAAACCTGTCTGGCCAGCGCCAGCGCGAAAGAATATAGGGCTTCTCCGCCTCAAACGCCGCGGCAACAGCTTCAATGTGCTGTTCAGGATCAACGCCGGAGGCGCCGATATTAATGTGGCTGGCAACCCAGGCGAGGTAGAGCGGAACGAGCGCGCCCAGAAGGTGGCCACGATTGATTGTGTGAAGCCGGTAGGCCAGAACGAAGTCAAACACGACACGCGCCCATAGCGTATCCGGCATCCGAAATTCAGACACTTCAGTCAGTGATAGCCGTTTGAGCCCGAGCAATGTGTTCGGCGGCAGCACCAGCGACCAGATTTCAAGCAGGTTGGAATACGCCAGTCGAAATCCCTGAATCATCGATGCCACGTCGGCAGCATCGGCCGCTGCAGGGGCGGCAAGCGGCAGCGTTGCGCGTGCCCCGGTCAGTTGCCTGGCACGCTGCCAGTAGGATGCCTTCTTCTCAATATCGGCAAAAAACGAACCAGTGATCTGAGGAAGAATTGCGCTCAGGTCCGGCTGAGCCGGCTGCGGCAGCGCGCGCGGCCCTCCGGGCACTTCTGCCACAGAGATCCCCGCCACGCAGGCTTCATTCACCGGCCACACCAGCGCGCCGGGTTGATTCAGATTCGTATAGCGCCCCGCCACCATCGCAAGCCGCTCGAGCATTGGCAGTGAGAGGCCCAAATCAATCGCCAGCGGAAAGCGTACGCGCGAAGCAAAAAGTGAACGTGAAAGCGGATAAAGAATTGCGGAATTCAGTAGTCCTGCGAGCGGCGATAGTTCGTAGTGCGGTACGGCGAGACCTGCCTGGGACTCCAGGATCGCAGCGGAAAGGTTGCGCAGCACCTTGCCTTCAAGAGAGCCCGACTCCGGGCCAAGAATAAGGACTGCGCTTGCTTCGTGCTTTGTAGCCAACTCATGCGCCTGGACAAAATCCTCCGCAGTCAGCGACCACGCAGTATTTTTTGAAGTCGCGGGGACAATGCGCAGATCAGGGCGCGAGTCCGACGCAAACTCCTCCGCTGTGGCTATGACCAATTGCTCTGCGGGGAATGATGCGCACAACGTATCCAGAACACTTTCAATTTGCTCATGCGGAAGAGCCGTGAGCAGAACCAGGAGGCCTCCGCTGGCTTGCGTGGACGTCGTGTCGGGAATGGAAGTTGATGTCGCCATAATGCGCGCTTTCGATTTACTTTACTCCCTGCAAGCTTAAGATGCCGGTGAGCGGTATAGAAAGCCACGCCGGACGATTGTTCAATTCATATTGCATTTCATAGAGAGCTTTTTCCAGCAGATAGACCTCGAGTAACGCTTGTGCTTCGTCTTCTGGAGGAAGCAGGCGCGGATTCGCTGCAATCGCAGTGCGATATCCGCGGACAAATCGCGAGGCGGCCGCGCGCTCCCAGGACTCAGCCCATACCGTCAGACTACCCGGTAGTTCTTCACCGCGCGAAGTACGAAGACCATCCAGTGCAGCAGCTGCCGCATAAGAAAATGAGCGCAGCATACCGGCCACGTCCTTCAGCGGCGATTGCTTGCGACGTCGCTCTGCAAGCGGACGAGCAGGCTCGCCTTCAAAATCGATCAGGACAAAGTCACCGCCGGGTGTGCGCAGCGTTTGCCCCAGGTGATAGTCCCCATGAATGCGAATGCGGAGACCGGCGGGCGTCAACGATGTGATTGCCCCAGCCCGCGCCAACAGTTCTGCCCGTTTTGACAACAATGTGGCTGCACGATCTGTGGTTGCGTCCTCCAGCGCGGACATCCTCTCCTTCAACGCACGCAATGCCGAGTGTAACTGCGCCTCGACCCTTTGTGCATCGCGGCGCAATTCTTCGGATGTTATCGGCTCAGGCAAAAATGCCGGATCTTCGGTGGCTTTGGCCAGCGCAAGATGCAGCTCCGCCGTACGCCGGCCCAGAAGTTCTGCAGCTTCCAGCGTTTTCTCGGCGAGGGGCAATGACTCAGTTGCGATCAGTTCCTGCGTAAACATCGCCACAGACCCGGCTTCCGGAGAGGGAACGATTGCGTCCCGCGAAGAGATTTGCACAAGCCAGTCTTCCAGTTCACGCAAAAGCCACTGCCAGCCGTCACCTTCATTAGCAACGATCTTCTGCAGCATCGCCACCGTTGTCCGGTCGCCCCAGGGATGCGTGATGGCTATGTCGCCGAGATAGGTGGCAATCTGCGGGAACTGCGACTTCTCGGTTAAGAATCGGCCTACTTCCACGTCAGGATTTTCACCTGGCTGCAAACGGCGAAAAAGTTTGAGGATCAGCTTGTTGCCAAAGAGAATGGATGTGTTCGATTGCTCGGCGGATCCTGTGCGGGAGTGCAGCGTCAGCGCTTCCTCTCTTTTCTTCCACGCTGCTGAAGCATGTGCCGCAAGTTTCCCCTCATGTTTGCCGTCCACCTTCGCGCCGCCAACTTCCTCACCAAGCAAGGCCGGAAAAAGCTCTTCACCCGCAGATGCAAGCGCAAGATCACATGGCGAGAAAAGAGCCCCGAAGATCGTCGAGAATGATGGCGTCGTGGACCAACGCAGGCCCCATGGGAAACGCAAACGTTCTCAGTACGCTTTGCGGATAGTCCGTGGCAATCTCATCCGCATTTGCACCGGTGCTCACGGCAAGCGGGATCTGATAGATCTCCGGCAAACCATCATCTTCATAACTGACCTTCACAAAGAAGAGCGCTGGAGCGATCGAACTCTTGTTATCGTCATCCTGCACTTCAGAATTCTTGAACACCGCAGTGGCGGGCGCGGGAAGCTCCACATAATCCAGCAGTCGCACGGACCCAATTTTCCTGGCCTTGGAGCCGAACCAGCGCTGACGCTGGAGCCACACTGGCAGTGCCGCTTCAAGCGCTTCCTCGCAATGCGACTCCAGCAAACCCTGCCAGCCGCGTCCCAGCGCTTCCGCGGCAATTCCCTCCTGGGCCACAGCCTCCATCGTCATTTCGCGCACGTCTGTTGGCGCATCCGCAGCGGTCTTTGCGGATGCTGTCTGCAGCTCGAGCCACAGGAAAGCGTAAGGAGCAAGTGCAAGCGAGTAGGGCTCTCTTGTGATGGTCGGGAACGGCACATAGCCGAGCATCTCCACCGGCTCCATTCCCTCATAGGCTGAAAGGTCGAGCGATACCGGCTGCGAAAACCGGCTGAGATTTGCCACGCATAGCACGGTTTCGTGCGTTCCATCGCCGCGATCGAGATCGCGCAGATAGGCGAGAATCTTGCGGTTCGGCGAATTGAGAAACGTGAGCGTGCCGCGCCCGAATACCTGGAAGAGTTTGCGCAGTGCGATCATGTTGCGCGTCCAGTGCAGCAGGCTGGACGGATCGGAGAGCTGCGCCTCCACGTTCACCACCTGGTAGCCGTAGATCGGATCCATGATCACCGGAAAGTAGAGTCGCGCGG
>JAJXXG010001319.1 GCA_021781255.1 Acidobacteriota bacterium | reverse complement strand
AAGGCAAAGACACCGGCCCAGCAGATTCATGACCTGCTGGCGGCAACTCCGGACCTGACCACCTTGGCCCTGGCTGACAAGGAAACCGTGCTTGCAATGGGCGCAAAGGATGATGCGGATAAGATGTGGGCCGTGCTTGAGAACAAGCCCACGCCTGTTCCTGGCACGGTAATTGGCTCCACGGTGACTGCGCTGAAGATCAAAGTGGTGGCAGGACGTACCCCCCGTACGGAACGTGCGACGGACTACACCGTGAATCTGACAACACCGACCACCTGCGCAGATCTGCTGAAGAACGAAGGTGCGGATGTGAAGGCGCAGGAAACCTACATCACCACCAACGGAGTACAGGATGATCTGGCAAAGCTTACGCCTCTGTTTGCTGAGACGGGCCACGTGCGGAAGATTACGATCGACGGCATGGCAAACCAGATCAAGATGGCGGTAACGCAGGATGCCAAGTCCTCGAACATCCCTGACTTCATCGTGAATCTGAAGGCCCCGACAAGCTGTGCGGATATTCCGGCAGTGGGCTCGGATTTCAGCCTTCAGCCGGCTGCGGAACTGGACGGCACCTATGACACCTACAAGCAGATTCCCGCCACGGCAACCAGCGTGCAGCGAGCTGAGATCGTTCTGCGCGATGGCGTTGTGCTGCAACCGGTGAAGAAGAAGCCTGTACCGCACCGTCGGCCTGCTGTACGTCACCGTTCTCGGAGCCGTGCACGCTAAAGAGATGGCGGAACGAAGCAGCTTATCGCTTCCGCTCCCTCTGCAACGAACCTGAGAATTGCCGAGGGCAGCCCTTTGCGGGCTGCCCTTCTTCTTTTTGCCGTCTTCGGCCGGCTGGAAACACCGATGGTACCCTGAGGATGTGAAGCTGAGCCGTCCACAATTTTGCTTCCTGGTGGCTGCGACGATTGGATTTGTGTGCGGTGGCGCCCTGCCTGTGCGGGCGCAGCGGCATCATGGCAAGACGTGGGAGGTGCCGCAGGCAACCGTATCTACACCGTATGCAGGCGAGAACGGCAATGTGAAAGATCTGCCATCTGTTGAGCTGCGCAGCCGGGAGCAGTTGAGCGAACAGGACCGTGTGCTGGTTGCTGACTCCGAGCCCGTCATCGCAGATCGAGCGCATTGGAACGGAATGTCAATGAATGAAGGTTCGTGGCGCTACAAACAGATTGTGTGCCCGTCGTTGCCAGGACATTTATTCCTGCGTTTTACGCGAAACTCTGGAGTGGGCGACGTGACAGTGTTCTCCGTTTCCATTCCTCGTAATGGCGATCGCGTGCGATTGATTCCGATTCTCAAGCGGAGCTATTCGCTATTCGCGCCTGCGCCAATCAATGCGCTGACGATCTCGGCCTTCAATCATATTCGTGCCGAGGAGCCGCGAGGCGGAAAGGCGAACTGGCTTGAGGATGGGTTGTGCTATGCCACACTGGCAGGCGCAAACCCTATAGTGGTATCGCCCGATGCGCGACCAACACCGGGAAAACCAGTTCCGGCGCTGACCCCGGTGCTAACAGTCGAGCAAAAGGGCGGGGAAGTGATGCGATTTGCCGATGTCGCTGCCCAGCCCAAGCCGGTGGAGTGGACATTGACTTTCAATCGGAAGGGGAAGCTGGTGAAAGTGACGCACACGCGGGCACCGATGCGTATGGTTCGTCCTATACCTGCGAAGACCAGCGTTACGAAGACACGGATGGTGCCAGCCAGTTCTTCAAACTAATCTTATTGCCGGTTTATCAGGGATGCGGAAGGTGACTACTCGCCTAGCATAATGCGCTGAATGGCGGTGGCGCGGCCGGTCTCGGGATTGCAGGAGACGAGCGTAGCGCAGAGCTTGGGGTTGTTCTTGGCGGCTTCGAACTTACCCGGTAAGCCAGTGAGAAATTTCTGCACAACGATGTCCTTGTCTACACCAATAACACTGTCGTAGGGGCCGCTCATGCCCACGTCAGTCTGATAGGCGGTCCCGTTCAGCAATAGACGTTCGTCGGCCGTGGGTATGTGGGTGTGAGTACCCAGAACGGCGGTGACGCGGCCGTCAAGGTGCCAGCCCATGGCAACTTTCTCGCTGGTGGCCTCGGCGTGGAAATCGAGAATGATGACTTTAGCCTTGATATTCTCGAGCAGATCGTTCGCGGCGTGGAAGGGGTCATTGGTGCCGCTCATGAAGACGCGGCCTTGGAGATTGAGGACAGCGTAGTCGATGCCGCTTTCAGTTTTTCCTTCGTAGACGCCGTAGCCGGGAAGGCCAGGGGCGAAATTTGCCGGGCGCAGAACCCTGCGGGGGCGCCCGGTGCTGCCGGCTGGAACAGAGGCGAGGTAGTCGAGGAGATCGCGCTTGTCCCACACATGGTTGCCGGTGGTGAGCACATCCGCGCCAAAGTCAAAGAGGTCCTCGGCAATCTGAGGCGTAACGCCGAAGCCGCCGGCGGCATTCTCCGCGTTGATGATGGTGAGGTCGACATTATGGGCCTGACGCAGGTAACCGAGATGGTCGCGGACAATTTTTCGTCCCGCGCTGCCGAAGACATCACCGACGAAGAGGATGTTCAAACGAGGCTGCTCCTTCCGTGTCTGACCGTAGCGATCAGTATTGCGTTGGTTCGGCCGAAGATTCCGCGGAATCTGCCGTGCGCGAAGCGCCGGTTTGTCCGCGGTCGCGCATCAGCGGGAAGAGAATCACATCTCGGATAGACCGAGAACCAGTGAGGAGCATGGTCAGGCGGTCGACGCCGATGCCTTCGCCACCTGTGGGCGGAAGGCCATAGGCAAGAGCGCGGACGTAATCCTCGTCCATTTGGTGGGCTTCGTCATCACCACGGCTGCGCTCGGCGAGTTGTTGCTCAAAGCGCTTGTGTTGCTCGACGGGATCATTCAGCTCGCTGAAGGCATTGCCGACTTCGAAACCGCCGATGAAGAACTCGAAGCGCTCTACATTCGCGGGGTCGTCTGGCTTGGCCTTGGAAAGCGGCGAGACCTCAGTGGGATAGTCGTAAATGATGGTTGGCTGCACAAGGAAAGGCTCGACGACCGCCTCGAAAAGGTTGTAGATCGACTTGCCAAGCGGTGCGTCTTTCAAGGACTCATAGTAGACAGCGGAGATCGCGGCGTGGATGGTCTTGAGCTCGGCAAGGCGCTCGGGCGGCGTATGGGCAGTTTCGCAAACAGCCTTTTCCAGCGCACCCATGGCAGTGTGAAGGCGTGACTGCAGGGCCGGTGCGCTACTAAATGTTTCCGGCGTGGGGCGTGGGCTCGCTTCCTCCGGCCAGTATTCAATGATGGCTTCGCGCATGGTGAGGCGCGTCCATTTGGCAAGATCAATGGTATGGCCGTTGAATTCGGTGGTGGTGGTGCCATTCACTTCGCGCGCGACGAATTCAATAAGGTTCTCAGTGAGTTTCATCAGGTCGTGATAATTCGCGTATGCCTGATAAAA
>JAJXXG010001204.1 GCA_021781255.1 Acidobacteriota bacterium | reverse complement strand
GCGGTGTTTCTCTTCCACAAAGACACCTGGGTGCTGGAACACGCCACTGTTGATGCTGCACCTGAAGGGCAGCATTTGATCGAGCTGGACGCCTTCGCGAAACTGCGCGAAATCTTCTGAGCCGCTCCGGCCGACGCCGCATGGCATTCACGGCCTGGCCTGCCTCGTTCGCCTGGCTCTGTGAGAAAATAAAGGTGAACTGTTCTCCGGCGCGACCCGCTTCGGCGCGCTCGATCCGCATGGCAATTCAGGCGCTATCGCCGCTCGCAGCGGAATGCCGTGCTGCGGCCCGCGCACTGCAACCGGAAATGTTTTCAGGAAATCGCGAAGAATGATCAGCGTCAGCAACGTCTCTATGCGCTACGGCTCGAAGGTGCTCTTTGAAGAAGTGAGCACAACCTTTACGCCCGGCCGCCGCTACGGACTTACCGGGCCCAATGGCTCCGGCAAGTCCACTTTTATGAAGATCCTCACCGGCGAAATCGACGCGCAGAAGGGCACAGTAGTGCGTCCGCGCAAGTTGGGCGTGTTGAGTCAGGATCAGTTCGCTTTCGACGCGTATCGCGTCATCGATACCGTCATCATGGGAAACAAGCCGCTTTGGGCCGCTTTTGAAGAGCGCGACCGCATCTACGCCAAGCCGGAGATGACCGACGAAGACGGCATGCGCCTGGGCGAGCTTGAAGGCACCATCGGTGACGAAGACGGCTACTCTGCCGAGAGCGATGCGGCCGTGCTGCTCGACGGGCTCGACATTCCCGAGGCGCTGCACGAACGCAGGATGAGCGAGTTGCAGGGCGGGCAAAAGGTGCGAGTGCTGCTGGCGCAGGCGCTCTTCGGCAAGCCGCAGGCGCTGCTGCTCGACGAGCCCACCAACTACCTCGACCTCGACTCGATCCACTGGTTGCAGGATTTTCTGTTGAGCTACGATGGCACGCTGATCGCCATTTCGCACGACCGGCACTTTCTCAACTCCGTAACCACGCACACGGCAGACATCGATTACCAGACCATCATCACCTACACCGGCGGCTACGACGACATGGTGATGGCGAAGACACAGATTCGGTCAAGGCTGGAGGCTGAAAACGCGCAGCGCGAAAAGAAGATCGCGCAGCTGAACGAATTCATTGCGCGATTTGCCGCGGGCACGCGATCAAGCCAGGTCACGAGCCGGCGCAAGGAAGTCGAGCGGCTGCAGACCAACGAGCTGGCTCGGTCGAACATTCAGCGGCCCTACATCAAATTTGATCAGGTCCGTCCCAGCGGCAAGCACGCCTTGGAGTTCAAGCACTTAACCAAGTATTACGGCGAGCTGGAAGTGATTGATGGATTTACCGCCAATGTGCTGCGCGGCGAAAAGATCTGCATTATGGGGCGCAACGGCGCCGGAAAAACCACGCTGATCAAGAGCCTGCTGGCTAACTATCCCGGCCTTCCACCCCAGCGACCAGGACCCGTCGCCGGGGACCCCGGCCTCGCCGAAAAAGATTTTACGCTCGACTCCGGCACGGTTTTCTGGGGGCACGAGGCGCAGGTGGGTTACTTTCCCCAGGACGTGGGCTCGACCATCGAACACGGATTGACTGTGGCCGAGTGGCTGCACCGCTGGGACCCAGGCGCGCACATGGAAGACATTCGCGGCATCCTGGGCCAGATGCTCTTTTCCGGCGAAGAAGGCGCCAAGCCCACCAGGGCGCTCTCAGGCGGCGAACAGGCGAGGCTGGCGTTTTGCAAGCTGATCCTCACCAAGCCCAACATCCTCATCTTCGACGAGCCGACGAACCACCTCGACCTCGAAGCCATCAACGCGCTCAACATCGCGCTGCAGCGCTACGAGGGCACGATACTGCTGGTTACGCACGATCACGACCTCATCGATGAAGTGGCCACGCGGCTTTGGGTTTTTCACGACGGCGGGATTGAAGATTTCCAGGGACCGTACGAGGAGTGGAAGGGCAAGCATAGCTAGGCATTAAAGGGCCAGCGTCTACAGCCCGAGAAACACTCGAGTTTCACATGTTCTTTGACTCTGAAGATTCCTCCGTAAACGCGCCCCGCAAGAAACTCTGGCTCAGCTATGCCCTGACGTTCGCCCTGGTCACAGCTTCTGCAACCGCGCTTCTGCTTTGCCCCTGCGATCTTCCTGGTCACAATCTGCGCGCATTTCCACTTATTCTGCTTTCGGCTGTGTTCGGCCTCGCGGCTGCAGCGTTCGTTTATCGCCGCCTGCAACGGTATACGGGCATCACCGTTTTTCTAAGAGCCCTTTACTCCGTCGGAATTATCGCGTTGGCTCTGTATGTCGAGTTCGATCTCGCTACCGGCTTCATCGCCTGGCTGGCGCGACCTCGCTAGCAGGCCGCGCGGACCAATCGTATTCGTGCGGGACACGATCTCTGTTCGTCAACCAGCTTCAGAAGTGACTCCACCGTTTCTTGCAAATGGCAGCTACTTCGCGCTGGCAGGAGGCACAATCCCGTTCATCCGCAGATATTCGACCATCTGCCCGTAGTGGTTGAAGCCGTGCGCAATGCCGAAAGCCGCAAGGGTGGCGCGCGTCTGGAAGCCCGGCTCGGGCGATTTGATCACTTCGAAGGCATTCGCCGGCGTCAGCGTCGCGATGGCCTTGTGGGCAAACGCAAACGAGCCGCCAAGCGCCGCCACCACGTCATCCTTTTTCGTGAGCTTCAGAATTGCCTGCGGGTCCACATCCGGTTTCAGGCCGCTGATGATGCCGTAGAAAAAGTAGTTGGCCTCTGCCACGTGCGTCGCCTGCTGCGCAAACGTGCGCACCGTGGCAAATTCCGTCGTCTGACCCGGCACAAAGATCGCGGCACTGGGGGCAAAGCCGAATTTGTCGGCCGGCATGGCCTTCACCGCGCTCATCATTTCGCTCTCTATCACGCTCAGCTGGGAATCGAACGCCTCAGCCGGTGTCGCGATCGCTCCAGGCGCAGGCCCTTTCGCCATTCCGCCCATTTGCGCCGGCGCCGCCAGCGGGCCCATGCCGAGTAAACAGCACACTGCTATCAAACGAATGTGCATCGCAAACCTCCACCTGAAATATCTTCTGTCTTACGATCTTCGAGATTCGCAACAGGACGTTCGTTGGCATTCAGCCACGCCGTCGCGCTGCCTCCTCGTACACCTTCACGTATTCCTTTGCCGGGCCTGGCCAGCTATAATCGCGAGCCATGCCGTTGTGCATCAGGCGCCTCCATCCCTTCTTATCGTGGAAGGCATCGATGGCGCGGTCGATTTCGAAGAGCAGATCCCTGGGATCGAAGCCGGCGAATTTGAAGCCTGTGCCCGTCCCCTTCTCCGCATCCCACTCTTCGATGGTATCGTCCAGGCCACCGGTCGCGCGCACAATGGGCACCGTGCCGTACTTGAGCGAGTAAATCTGGTTCAGGCCGCAGGGCTCGTAGCGCGAGGGCATCAGAAACATGTCGGCGCCGGCCTCGACCTTGTGCGCAAGGGCGTCGTCGTAGCGAATCTTCACGGCCACGCTGGCGGGATGGCGGAAGGCCCATTCGCGAAAGAGATTTTCGTAGTAAGCATCGCCGGTGCCCAGCGCGACCACGGCCACATTGCGATCTGCCAGATCCTCCACAATCTTCTCCACAATGCCGAAACCCTTTTGCGTGACCAGGCGCGACACGACTCCTACCACCGGAGTCGTCTCCGCGATCGTTTCGAGACCGAAGGCATGCAGAAGATCGGCACGGCAGGTGCGCTTTCCGGCCAGATTCTCAGGCGTGTAGTGCGCGGCCAGATTACCGTCAGTGGCTGGGTCCCACAGCGCGTAGTCCACGCCATTCAGGATTCCGTGCAGGTCGGCCGCGCGCCGCAGCAGAACGCCCTCCAATTGCTCGCCGAACTCCGCGGTCTGAATCTCCTCGGCGTATTTCCTGCTCACGGTGGTCAGCAGATCAGAGAAGACCACACCGCCCTTCAAAAAGTTGAAGCGGTCGAACTGCTCCACCTTGTCCATGGTGAAAATCTCCCACGGAAAGAGCAGTTGCTCGGTGGTCGAGGGCGGAAACATGCCCTGATACGCGGCGTTATGAATGGTGAGCACCGTGGCAGCGCCGCTGAGCGCGGGATCGGCTGCATACACCGTGCGCAGATACACCGGAATCAGCGCGGCCTGCCAATCGTGGACGTGAAAGACGTCGGGCACGCCGAGGAGTTTCGATGCCTCGATCACCGCCCGGCAAAACAAGCCAAAACGCTCGGCGTTGTCAGCATAATCGCGGCCCCTGGTTCCGTAAAGCTCTTGCCTTTTGAAAAGCTCCGGGCAATCAACAAAGTAGTACTGCACCCCGTCGCGCCGGCCGCCGTCCACGATGCCCACAAAGCGGTTGTAATAGCGGAAAGGAATAGTCAGCGAGCGCGTCAGGTACCTTGGCTCGCCCTCAATGTGCCGCTGCACGCGAGTGTAGAACGGCAGGTATACAGACACTTCATGCCCCAGCTTGACCAGTTCGCGCGGCAGGGCGCCAACCACGTCGGCCAGGCCGCCAGTCTTGGCAAACGGCGTGCATTCTGAAGCAGCAAAAGCAATCTGCATCCCGTGATCCCTCTATGCGCGGCAATGCCCATCCGTATTTGATCTAGGGCCTGTTAACACTATTGGGGTGGATGGCGTTGCGAGCTAAGATTCGGCCAGACGAGGCGACGGCCGAAGGCTGTGGCAGGCCCCACCGTCGAGGCCGCCAACGAAGTATGGCCGAATTTTAGCCGCAACCCGAAGGGACGGGGCCAGTTTTCCCGATTTCGTTGTCGCTCGTCGCTCCAGTGGTTCACCACAGCGCGCTCCTCGCTTCTAGAACTCGGAAAAATCGGCTCCCGTCGCCGCCATCCCAATAGTGTTAACAGGCCCTAGAGGTACTGACGGACCTGCCCGATGTTTTCAGGCTCCAGATTGACCCAAAGGGAAAGTCTACACCGTGGCGATTGCGCTCACGGCGGCTCTTGCCTTCACGCGCTCGCGCCAGGCCAGGATGGCATGACAGCCCAGAATCACAATCAACGGGTCGAGCGGGCGCAGATGATACGGCTCGGGATGCGTGAAGTAGTACATGATCGGGAACAGAAACAACACGCCGCCATAGCGGATGGCCTCAAAGGGCGCCGAGCGCCACGCTGCCAGGACCCCGAGAATGGCAAATAGAGTGAGGGCAGTGGCAAAAGGAATGTTGGCTGGGTCCATGGGCTCCATCGCCAGGTAATCGCGATTGAAGCTCCAATAGCCGGTCCAGATGTAAACGGCGCGGCGCACGCACATCCACGCATACCACTCCGGGTGAGCGTGAATGTAGGCCCTGGCCTCTTGTTCTTTGTTGTCGTTGTAAGCCAATTCGCCCATTCGGTTGTAATCGGCCATTTCCTGCGCGTCGTGCAGCGGGTGCAGATCGTCGCTGGTCCAGCGCAGGTCGTCCCCGTTATTGCCCATCCACAGTTCCAGGCCCATGTTGTCGCGCATGGGGATAAATCGGTGAAAGACAATCGCATTGCGAATGATCCACGGAGAAAGGGTGGCTGCAATTGTCAGCGAGGCAACCATTCCGGGCAGAAGCCAGCGCTTGCCGTCAGCAGCGAGCCGCCAGCATGCCAGCGCCATCAGAAAGACAACAACCACGAGCGCCGAGGGCTCCGTCAGTCCCGCGAAACCGGCAAGAAGGCCAAAGCCTGCCCACAGCCGGAGCCGCGAAGAACGCTCCATATCCTGCGCCAGGTAAAGCAGCCAGCAGAGCGAGAACAGCAGCAAATGCGTTGACCAGGCGAACGCCGCCGAAAAGTAGATGCCGTAAGGGAAAAACGCCCATGTCCATGCTGCCCACCAGGCTACGCGCTCGCCAAAGCTGCGCCGCGCCAGGAGAAAGATCGGAATGCAGGCGAGAGAGTTGATGAGGCAGTCGAAGACGTGAATGGCCGTGATCGAAGCGTAGGTGTGAACGCCGAAGACACTGAAGAATCCCGCCACGATGAGGGGATAGACCGGCGTCAGCATCGCCGAGGGCTGTGTGGAATCAAGCGTGCTCCCAAAACCATGCCCTGACAACAGATTGCGCGCCATGTTGCCTGGCTCCCAGGCATGGATGTGGTTGGCATCCATCAAATCTTCGAACAGGAAGCTGTTGAACGGCACCACCGCCAGCCGCAACGCCATCGCCACCAGAACGATTGCGGCAAACACGCGATGATTCCTCGCGCGGTGTTCCGCGGCGGGGCCTGGAACAGTCTGAGTTAGCATTTTGGCATCTAATAAGTTCGATAGAATTTATTGCATTTTGGTTGGACGTGAGACTTAATTTATGGATTACATCCCTGATGAGGATCTTCGGCGCTACCTGCCGGCGCCCTTCTCGATGAGGCTGGTGGTGGAGAAGCCCTCAACCAGGGGAACGATCCTGACCTGTCCGCCCCAGGATTGAACCTCTTTGGCGCCGACCACCGTATCCGGGTTGTAATCACCGCCTTTGACGATCACATCGGGCTTTACTGCCACGATGAGTTCAAGGGGCGTCGGCTCGCCAAAGACCACTACTGCATCGGCGGCGCTCAGAGCGGCGAGCACGCGGACGCGCTCGCGCTCGCCCACAATGGGCCGGCTGGGGCCCTTGAGAGCACGGACTGAATCGTCACTGTTGATGGCAACGATAAGCCTTTCGCCGTAGCGGCGAGCCTGTTCCAGCAAGGTGATGTGACCGATGTGGAGCAGATCGAAGCAGCCGTTCGTGAAAACAACGCGTTCGTTGTTCGCCTTCCATAGCGCCACGCGAAGCACGAGTTCAGCGCGACTCAAGACCTTATTCTCGGCGTGAAGCGCGATCTCAGGCGCGAGGGCGGCCAGCAGTTCGTGTTTTTCTACGGGCACTGTGCCCACCTTGCCCACTACAATACCGGCGGCAATGTTGGCCAGTTGCACGGCCGTCTCAGGACAGAGCCCGGAGGCCAGGCACAAGGCCAGAACCGCAATCACAGAATCTCCGGCTCCGGAGACATCATAGACCTGGCGAGCTAATGCGGGAGCGATGAATACATTACCCGGACGCACCAGAGCGATGCCTTTGTCGCCGAGGGTAGCCGTGAGGAATTCGAAATCGAATTTCTGCACCATCATTTCGGCCGCACTGAGCAGGCCTTCGATACCATGTACACTGCCTCGTTCCTTCTCAGGCAGCGCGGCAGAGATCTCGGCCAGATTGGGGCAGATTGTGGTGGCGCCGCGATAACGCGAAAAATCGGGGCTCTTGGGGTCCACAAGCACCGGAATGCCAAGCTTGCGAGCCGCCTGAATCAGCACCTGGCAGACTTCAGGCGGAAACGATCCCTTCGCGTAATCGGAGAGCACCAGGGCATGGCTGCCGGGGAGTTGGGCAAGCACGCGTTCGACCAGGCCGTCACAGTCACCCTGGGCTCTTGGATCGTGCCGCTCGCGGTCAAGGCGCAGCATCTGCTGCTGGCCGCCCAGGATACGCGTCTTCACGGTCGTGGGAAAGCCTTTGCAGACGATGAACTCAGGAGTGATGCCATTGTTCCGCAGGCTCGCGTCCAGCAGTTTCTCGTACTCGTCCCCGCCGGTAAAGCCGATGACCCGTGTCTGCGCGCCCAGGAGGGCCAGATTCATGGCCACGTTAGCGGCGCCGCCCGGCCGAACACTTTCGTGGGTCACTCGAACCACAGGCACCGGCGCCTCAGGCGAGATGCGCCCCACCTCGCCCCAGATGTAACTGTCGAGCATTACGTCGCCGACCACCAGCAGGCTCTTGCCGGCCCAGGAGTGCTCGATCTCGTGAATCACCTCATGCAGTTGTTCGATCATCGTGGCTCTCGAGCGGCCCACCCATTCCCATCCTACAAAACTCTCCTTCGAAACTGTCCCGGCAAACTAAGACTCTTTCCCAATGGTCTTGACCAGTTCGGCGAAATAAACCGTGTGGTAGTCCTTCTCCGGATAATATTCTTCCGCGATCTGCGGAACCAGAAAACCCGCGCTTTCCAACTGCCCCCGGTAAATCTTCCGGGCGATCGCCGTCAGATAAGCCTCTTTGAAGGTGGGAACCCCGTCGACAAAAACCGGGGTGAGCTCCGACTGCGCGATCTTGTCCGTATCGCGGCCAGACAGGCTTCCCAGAAGGCTGAGCGCTTCCCGGTGGGCGCCGCCGAAAAAACTAACCGAGCAGCGATCGAAATCGTCCATGAATTGATGGGTAAAGCGCTGCGGGCGAACCAGCACGGTGAGAATGGGCCGCTGCCAGATGAAGCCCAAACTCCCCCAGGAGATTGTCATTGCATTGAAGTGCTGGGCATCTCCGGCAGACAATAGCGCCCACTCGTTGCCAATATTCTGAAAAGCCTTACTCAGCGCATCGCCTGCGACCGCAAAGTCCATCGGGAAGATACCTCCTTGTTTTCGCGAAGCCGAACTGCCGCTCCGTTCTGCCTCTTCTATTGAAGGCCGGCCGCCCCACGCTTTCCGTCGAGTACGCCGCGTATTGACTCCAGCACGCGCTCCGGCGTGATCAAGCGCATGCAAACAGGGTCGTCGCACGCAGAGTTCTTCTGGTTCGCGGCGGTCACGCACGGCGAACAGGCGAGATCGGCTGTGATCGACTCTGTGTTTCCCAGGCTGCCGTAGAGCCTAGGCGTCTCCGGGCCGAACAACACAATCGACCGGATCGGCGTGATGGCCGAGAAGTGCGCCGGGCCGCTGTCGTTGGTCACCAGGACCGACGCCACGTTGTACAGCGGAATCAGCGCCTGCACCTTATGCATTCCGGCAAAACTGCGAAAGCGTGGATGGCCGATCTCGTCCTGCATGCGGAGGGCCTCGTCGCGCTCGCTGGGCGAGCCGGTAATCAACACCAGCGCATCCTCCCACTCACGAACCACCATTGCGGCCAGCGCGGCAAAGTTCGCCCGCGGCCACCGTCGCTGCGGCAGCATCTCAGAACTGTTGGGGTTGATGAGCACAATGCGATGATGCTCCGGAGTGTAGGCGGGATAAACCTTGCGCACCAGTCCGCGCACATATTCCTTGTCGCTTTCAGCAACGTGCTGCAGGGGCACACGAATCTCCTCGTCGGAGACATGGGTCTTGGAGTAGGGCGTCTCCGGCTTCGCAGCCATGAGCGCATTCACCATGCACACGAAATTCTTGGCCATGTGGATGTGGCCGTTGTAGTTCACACGGTGGGTCATCATTTCGCCGCGGTAAAGCCCCTCGCCGTGAAAGCGATGAAATCCCACGCGCCGCTTTGCCCCGGAGAGGCCGGTCAGCAGGGCGGAGTAACGCGAAAACAGCTCCAGGTCCACAACCGTGTCGATCTTTGCCTTGTGCGCCCATCTGAGAAAGCGAAGGGAGTCCAGCGCCAGCGCCGTCACGCTGGTTTCGCGAATGGTAACAATGTTCGATTCGGGAACCGTGCCCAGCAGGCGCAGACTGTCCGCGTTCCGCTCGAAGATCAAAAAGAATATCTCGGCTCCCAGCTTATCCCTGGCCTTTTCCAGGGCCGGGTTGGCGATCACCGTGCTGCCCATCTCAGAGAGTTCGATGAACAGTATCCGCTTCGGCTTTTCCGCGCCCGTGGACCCTCCCAGCAGGCGCACCACCTGAGTGCACAAAAAACACAGCGGAACGCCCACCCAATAATCGATGGCCCGCATGGTCCTTAACTTCATTTCGTAAATCCTTGGCCGCTCTACGATTGCGCCGTTGCTTCATTATAGGTGGTCTCCTGCGCTTTTTTGAGGATCGTGTGGCGCCGCGGTGTCCTGCCGGGATTCCTGCGCGGCATCGTTGCTTTTTTGGGGCAATTGCAGCTGTCCACGCTATCCTGAATCTGCGTCACGGAGGTTCACGGATGCTTTCCCCCGCCGTCACCGAGCCCGCCAAGCCCACGCCGGCTGAAGAGATCGCGGCCGCACTCGACCACATCGCCGCTTTGCACGGCTTGCCCCTTGAGGAACGCCTCTGGCTTGCAACCCATGCGCAGGAGGTCACGGCTAACCCTGGCGATGTCTTGTTCGAAGAAGGCTCTCCCGCCGAGCACATGATCATGATGCTTAAAGGAGAGATCCATGTGCGCCGCCAGCAGGGGGGGCCGATGGCACTCTTCGTCGGCCGCGCCGGGCAGATGACTGGCGTGCTGCCTTTTTCGCGCATGAAGAGCTACGGCGGCCAGGGATTCGCCGTTTCTCCCGTATGGGCGCTGCTCATTCACCGCTCGCTTTTTCCTGAGATGATGGCGGCCATACCCTCTATGGCGCAGCGCGTAGTTTCCACTTTGCTCGACCGCGTCCGCGAGGTCACGCGCATCGAGCAGCAGGCGGAAAAGCTCACTGCCCTGGGCCAGCTTGCCGGCAATCTGGCCCACGAACTCAACAATCCCGCATCCGCCGCACAGCGCGCCGCCGCCAGCCTGCTAGCCGCCTTGCACGCCAACCGCGGCAGCCGGCTCAAACTCATCAATCTGCATCTCACTGAAGAACAGGTCCGTTCCTTCGAAGCGTGGGAAGAGAAGATCCTGAACCGCTCTGGCCAGCCTCTTGAATCGGCGCGGGAACCCGATGCTCTTGCCTTCATCTCCCGCGAGGAATCCATCCGCGCCTGGCTCAACACCATCGGCTGCACCGACGCATGGGAGGTTGCTGCACAACTGGCCGAGCAAGGCGTGACGACCGCCGGCCTCGAAGAACTGCATGGCTTTCTCGGCGTCGGCGAGATTTGCGTCCTGCTCCAGTATTTCGCGCGCTATCTGCGCTCCTCGCGCGCGGCAGAGACCATCGTGAACTCAACCGCCCGCATCTTCGACCTCATCGGTGCTGTCAAAGACTACTCCAACATGGACCGCGCCCCGATTCTTGAAGTCGATGTGCCGGCCGGGTTGGACGCCACACTGCAGATGCTCCGCTCACGCATGAAAAATGTGGAGATCGAGCGCGATTACGAGCCCGGCCTGCCGCACATCAGCGCCTATGGCGGCGAACTGAACCAGGTGTGGACGGCGCTGATAGAAAACGCGATCGACGCCCTTGGCGACGGGGCCCCCGCGGACAGATCTTCGTCCGTGGGCCGCAGGAATCAAGGCCGATTGCGCGTCACTTGCAGGCTTGAGGCGGAGATGCTGCTGGTGGAGATTTGGGATACGGGCTCCGGGATCCCGCCCGATTTGCAAGAGCGCATCTTCGAGCCATTTTTCACCACCAAGGCGCCCGGCCGGGGTCTGGGCCTTGGCCTCGACAATGCCATGCGCATCGTGCGCAAGCATCGCGGGCATTTGAGTGTGAAGTCAGAACCGGGATCGACCTGTTTCCGCGTGCGGCTCCCGCTTGACCAGTTGCAGGCGTACTGAAAAGCAGGGGTAGACAGTAAGGATCAGGGAGTAAAAAAGCTCGCCGATGCAGACAATTTCGAAACTGTGCCGAGGTCCGATCGTTGATGAGGTAAAGGAAAGTAGTTGCGGCGGCAGAGGCAAGTGAGCACAAGAGCCTCATCAGCAAGCGGACCTATTCCCTGCTTCCTGTCATTTCACCACGTCAACGCCGCGCCAGAAGGCCACGTATCCCTTAATCTTGCGCGCTACCGGCTTGGGATCGGGATAATACCAGGCCGCGTCCTGGTTGTCCTGCCCGTCGATGAGCAGGCTCATATAACGCGCCTGGCCCTTTGAGGGATCGGTTGAAGTGGTCGTGCTGGGCCGTAAGTACTCGCGCTTCAAGCTCGACTCAGGGAAATAGACATTCCCGTCCACTTCTACCGTACGATCGCTTTCCGCAATGACTTTTCCGTTCCAAATTGCTCGTGCCATGGGTTTTCCGGTCAATTCCGCTCGATCCAGCCCTCGCCCGCAACACTGCCTGAAACCGGCCCGGCAAGGGGGAGCCGATAATGACACTACCAGAGATTCCGCGGCATGGCGAGTCCCTTTGTGCTCCTGGATGTCTTGAGGGACCTACTTTGCGCTGGCGATGGTGTCGATGTGCATGCTCTTGGCCGGTGCATTTTCGGTCGCCGTCACGGTCACATGGTCACCGTAGTAGTCCTTCACCGCATCCGGGTTGTCGATGCTCCAGACCTGCTTATCGGTGTCAACGAACACCGGCTTCTGGCCGCTTGCGATGCACTTCTTTACGCAGTCAGCGCCGGTACCCATATGCTTGGCGCCGCACTTGGAATCCGAAATCCATCCGGTGCTCTGGATTGAATCGGCAGCCTGCGCCACAAGCACGCTAAAAGCGAAAACGGCTGCCAACAGGCAAAAAACACGCTTCATGATTAACCTCCTGGGGAAGGGGTATCTCTACCTTCTCTATCATGCGCTCCGGGCCGGATTTCGACAAGGGACGATTTCCCGGAGCTTTGAAGTGGCGCGTGGCCTCGCCATTCTCACGGCTTGGCGTTCCGTCTTGCCTCGAAGTACTTCAGTATCGCCTCGTACCGCTGTGCAGCCGCCGAGAAACGGTTGATCAGCTCTGAGGTCTTGGCCATGAACGGCGGATTCTTCTCCCGGATTGCTTCCAGAATGTGCGCGAATTTGGCCAGCAGGAAAAATCCCTCGCCATTGGTGTCAAAAAACAACTCAGCCGAAACGGCGCCGTGAAGAACCAGCGCAGCCGCCATCTCCCAGTAGCTGAGCACCTGCCTGAGAAACGCGTTGTGCGGGTCCGCGGGGTCCTCCATCACTGTAAAGAACTCCTCCGCGGTCTGGGGCCAGAACTCGCCCATAACCCACGCGCGCGCCTGGCGCATCACCGCCTCGGTGCGAAGCTCGTAAAGTTTCAGAACAATCTCGGCATCGGCCGGTGTTGCCAGCATCCGTTCCATCGGTTCACTCCTCTGGCCCATACTAACCGATTCACGCAAACTTTGCCGTCGTTCGGGCCAGCTTTTCAACTTGATGAGGGCGCTGATTCTGCAAACGGCGTAGCGGC
Organism: Acidobacteriota bacterium; assembly: GCA_021781255.1. The sequence goes on along the minus strand of JAJXXG010001204.1, from coordinate 1,070 downwards.
GCCGCGCCAGGGCGAACCGGGCGCCGAGCGCTCGGCCGGCTCGCCGGCTCATTGCGTCGTTCCCCGGTCCCTGAGTCCCTGCTTCGACCCATCATTTAACATTGAACTCAGCAGTCCGTTCCCGCCATCATGCCCACAACCTCCTCCCGAGCCAAGTCAAAGCGCCATCGGCACAACGGGGGGCTGCTCCTGATTGCGGTCTACAAGCTGCTCTATGCGCTTCTCTTCATAGTCATCGGCCTCGGCGCGCATCGCCTGCTGCACAAACACATTGCCGATCAGATCGAACTCCTCGCCCACCTTCTTCGCTTCAATCCCGAGTCGCGTCTGGTTAACTTCATCCTTGTAAAGGCATCCCTCATCAACGACCCACTTCTGCGCCGCATCGGCTTCTTCGCCTTCTCTTTCGCCGGCATCACCCTCGCAGAAAGCATCGGCCTCTATCTCGAGAAAGCCTGGGGTGAATTCCTCACCCTTGCCATCACCGCCTCCTTCCTGCCCTGGGAGATATTCGAAATCTTCCGCCGCATTACCTGGTTCCGCGTCAGCCTGCTCGGCATCAACACTGTGGTCTTCCTCTATCTCTTGCAGGTGGTCCTCGAACGCACCCGCCATCGCGCCAGAATCTCAAAAAAATCTGACCTTTGATTCCTTATCTCTATATTTTCGCTTTTTATTCTCCTAACACACACCTTGGCCCCTGTCCAGCCCAGGAATCAAAGCGGTAAACCCCATATCTTGTGGTGTCGGGAATATTCTGGTCAATTAGTCGGCCTTCCCGCTTTAAGCCCACTTTTCCTCAGCTTTCCACCGATTTTTCTCTTGGCTTAAGCGCAGATCAGGGGTACTATCGACCGAGAAGTGGGAAATTATGGAGTGTAGTGGAGTCTTATAGAGCCAATCAGCGGCTTTTCAGACCAAGTTTACTCTGATTCCCCACTCACGAAACAAAATCCGTGGGCAGGCGCGGCGGAAGAACCAGCCTGGCTAACTCGCAGGGCCCGCAAGGGCGATCGAATTAGGGCGCATGGATGCAATCCGGCGCGAAAGGCATAGCAAATGTTTCGCGG
>JAJXXG010000849.1 GCA_021781255.1 Acidobacteriota bacterium | reverse complement strand
TCGCGACCGCACATCAGGTTGAACTTCTGGTCCGTGCCGCCAAGCTCCACGTCGCACTTGAGGCACACCGAGTCGTAGCCCTGCATCACCGGATAGAGCATCTCGTGCAGGCTGATCGGCTGCTCAGCCTGGAAGCGCTTGTGAAAATCGTCGCGCTCCAGCATCTGGCTCACCGTAAACTTCGCCGTCAGCTTGATCGTGTCTTCATAGCCCAGCTTGCCCAGCCACTCGCTGTTGTAGCGCACCTCGGTCAGCTTCTCATCCAGAATCTTGAAGACCTGCTGCTTGTAGGTCTCCGCGTTGCGGTCAATCTCCTCGCGCGTCAGCGGCTTCCGCGTCACGTTGCGTCCCGTCGGGTCGCCAATCAGGCTCGTAAAATCGCCCACCAGAAAAATCACCGTGTGCCCAAGCTGCTGAAAGTGCCGCAGCTTCCTCATCAGCACCGTGTGGCCCAGGTGCAGGTCCGGAGCAGTCGGGTCAAAGCCGGCCTTCACCCGCAGCGGCCGTCCCGTCTTGCGGCTTTCTTCCAGCCGTTCGCGAAGGTCGCTCACGCGGATAATCTCCGCCGCGCCCTTCTCCAATAAATCCATCTGTTCGTTTACAGGAAGAAACGTGCTCATTTCGTCTTTCAGTATACGGGGCCGCCGATGGCCCAATGCCCGCGCATCCACTCCGCGCGCACTCCTTCATTTGTCCATCTTCCATCAGGTGCTATCCTGTCCCCGCACAACCGCCCCACGGAGGAACCCCGCATGACGAGCCGCCTTTCAGTTCTTTTCTTCGCATCCGCGGCTGTCCTGTTCACACTTTCCTCGGCGCAAACCGCCACCGCGCAGCAAGCGGACCCCGCCTCCGCCTTTCGCACCTCCGAGCGCTGCATGAACTGTCACAGCGCGCTCAAAACTGCCACCGGCAAAGACGCCTCCATCGGCTTCGAGTGGTCCGCCAGCATCATGGCCAATGCCGCGCGCGATCCTTACTGGCAGGGAAGTGTTCGCCGCGAAGTCCTCGACCACCCCGAAGCCTCTGCCGCCATCCAGAACGAGTGCGCCACCTGCCACATGCCGCTCCAGCACCTGCAGGACAAAGCCCAGGGTCACGACACCAGCATCTTCAAGCTTCTCCCCCTCCACGCCGGCGATGCGCACGCAGCCGCCGCAGCCGACGGCGTCACATGCACCGTCTGCCATCAGATTCAGCCCACCGGCCTCGGCACGCCCGCCACTGCCGACGGCAACTTCGCCGTCGCGCCGCTCAGCACCACGCCGCGGCCCATCTTCGGTCCATTCGCCGCGGCAGACAACGTCAGCAAAGTCCACATCCTCGCCGCCGGTTATGCACCCGTTCAGTCGGATACCATTCGCCAGGCCGCGCTCTGCGCCAGTTGCCACACGCTTTACACCACCACATACGGCCCCGGCGGCAAGCCCATCGGCCGCCTGCCGGAGCAGATGACCTTCCTCGAGTGGCAGCACAGCAGTTATCGCGACAAGCAAACCTGCCAGCAGTGCCACATGCCAGCCGTCCATGGCCCGGCCCCTGTTGCATCCATCATGGGACAGCCGCGCACCGGCGTCCGCAGCCACACCTTCGTCGGCGCAAACTTCTTCATGCTCTCCATGCTCAACGCGCACAGAAGTGATCTCGCCGTCACCGCCTCAACGGATCGCCTCGCCGCCGCCGAGGCCGGCACCACGGCCTATCTGCAATCCCACGCAGCTAAACTCACCGTCAGTCCTGCGCAACTCGCTCAGGGCAAGCTCACCTTCGCCGTGCAAGTGGAAAATCTCTCCGGCCACAAGCTGCCCACAGCTTTCCCCTCGCGCCGCGCCTGGCTCCACGTCACCGTCACCGCTGCAGACGGCCACATTGTCTTCGAGTCCGGCAAGCTCAACGCCGACGGCTCCATCGTGGGCAACGCCAATGACGCTGACCCCGCGCGCTATTCGCCGCATTACACACGCATCACCGCGCCTGATCAGGTCGAAATCTTTGAGCCCATCCTGGGCGATAGCCAGGGCCACGTCACCACGGGCGTCCTCTCCGCCACGCAGTACCTCAAGGACAATCGCATCCTCCCCGCTGGATTTGACAAAGCCACTGCCTCGCCCGACATCGCCGTCCACGGCAAGGCCGCCGACGATCCTGACTTCACCGCCGGCTCCGCCACCACGCATTACGCCGTCGCCACCGGCAGCGCATCCGGCCCCTTCAAAATCTCCGCCGAGCTCCTCTATCAGCCCATCGGCTACCGCTGGGCCCACAACCTCGCTGCTTACAAGGCCGCCGAATCGCAAGCCTTCGTGCACGACTTCGAGCAGGCCGCTGCCCACTCCGCCGTCGTCCTCGCACACGCTACAGGCGAAGCAGGGAAGTAGCACGTTCTGCACTTTCCTCCATCCTTCGCCCGCGCTCCAACTCCCTCCCATTCATCCAACCTTCATCTACCTTCTGCAACGCGAGCCCCCTCCGCTTCATCAAACCGCCTGTGTAGAGTTTCAGCGCCTCACTCTTAACTGGGCCTTTGAAGGGTGCGGGCTTCAGCCCGTACGTTCCAGTCCGCTTCTTTAACAAGGGGCTTTAGCCCCTGAGGGATGCTTCCAACCATTGGCCGAGCGCCAGTTGCTTCGGCAACTCCCTCCATCCAGCAAATAAGGAGATTCCCGCCCCATGCCAACAGTAACCGGCCGTGCCATGCAGGTTCCCGCCGCCGGCGGAGCCTTTGAGCTCATCCAGAAAGAATTCCCTGAGCCCGGCCCCGGCCAGGTGCGCATCCGCGTCCAGGCCTGCGGCATCTGCCACGCGGACTCGTTCATCAAGCTTGCCCACTGGCCCGGCATTCAATATCCGCGCGTCCCCGGCCATGAGGTCGCCGGCATTCTTGACGCCGTCTCGCCCGACGTGCCGCGCTTCAAGGTCGGCCAGCGCGTAGGCCTCGGCTGGCACGGCGGCCACTGCAACTTCTGCAATCCCTGCCGCCGCGGCGACTTCATCCTCTGCGAGAACCAGCTCATCTCCGGCATCAGTTTTGACGGCGGTTACGCCGACTACGTCCTCGCCCCCGCCAACGCCCTCGCGCTCATTCCAGACGAGGTCGCACCCGCTGACGCCGCGCCGCTGCTCTGCGCCGGCATCACCACATTCAACGCGCTCCGCAACTCCGGCGCGCGCCCCGGTGACACCGTAGCCATCCTCGGCATCGGCGGCCTCGGCCACCTCGCCATCCAGTACGCCGCCAAAAGCGGCTACCGCACCATCGCCATCGCCCGCGGCCAGGACAAAGGTCCGCTCGCCCACCAGCTCGGCGCGCACCAATATATAGACTCCACCACGCAAAATCCTGCAGAAGAACTCCAGAAAATCGGCGGCGCAAAAGTCATCCTCTCCACTGTCACCAGCGCCAAGGCTATGGAATTCGCCGTGGAAGCCCTCTCCGTCAACGGCAAGCTCATCAA
>JAJXXG010000152.1 GCA_021781255.1 Acidobacteriota bacterium | reverse complement strand
TCCACAGCCCCGACTACGACGGCGGCGAGATATACTCGCCCACAAACCTAAACCGAGAAACTCCGGTTATCGCTGGATGAGAAAATCGGGGCAGGTCAGACCTTGCCCAATGTAATGAACTGAGAGTCGAAATCCAGATACGATCCGTGATGCAACATGCTTGGGCTATGGCTGTTGAGACCGCATCGGCAGTAACAAATCAAGCGCTCAAATCGGGCACCGGTGAAGAGTCGTGGAAGAGGTTCTTTTTCTTAGTCGGCGAAATTATTGCCTCAATTGAAGGCGCTTCTAATTTTCTTGTCGGCAAAGCAGCGTTTGCCGACGCGCGCCGTGAAGCCGCCGCACTTGCTGGACAACTACGCGTTATAAACCTCTTAAGTAATATGCAACACGTTTTGGAGGGCTATACAACATTCGAGGGGAAGGGGGACTCGGATCTGTACCTTCTCGAATTGGATTCGCAAAAGCGAATGATTAACTATATGGGCTACAGGCGAGCAGACTTCAAACAGGCGTCCAGTGATTACAGTGACGCGGAACGTGAGCACAAAAATGAACCCGACATTCACGTAGTTTTAGTTTCTGTCGAATCATTAGATGATCTGAAAAGTGCGTATCCTAGCTTTTTCTTGGATAGCACAGGATTCATCGATCTAATCCAGAAGCAACTTTTTGGCTAATAGAAAACCCCGCTGGCGGGCGGGGTTCTGACAACACGGACATGCCGGGTGCCCCCGGGTCTCGCTTCTGAGACCGGGGATGGATTGAACCCATCCCCGCCCCCGCCAAGCTGAAAGCTAAAAGCTGACGGCTGAAAGCTGCACACGCCTGCTACGACTCCGCCCTCTCAAACTCAACAAACAGCCCCGCCACCTGGCTGAACAGAAGCAGCGTCACCAGCAGCGTGGGCGCAATCCACAGCGCCACCACCGTCAAGTTCGGCGACTCCGCGGCAAGCTGCTGGCACCACGGCACAGAGCGAACCAGCCACGTCTCCAGCCGCGCAAACCCGATCGCGCATGGAATCACGATCACAATAAACGCCACCTGGCAGAGGATGAAGCTGAACGTTGTCATCGTGAGTTGCGCGCCGCAGTTCCTGCACGTGAAGACGCGGCCCGCCGGCGAGCGAAACACATTCCCCAGCAGCACCGACGGCCGAAGCGAATAGAAGAGAACCGACACCTTCTGCTGGCACGACGGGCACGTTGCCATCCTCACCCCCTGCGAAGTGCCCTCATCGAACATCCGGCAAGATCCCGGCAACCACTGCCCCTGTCCCCGGCGCCTGAACGACGAGTCCACCGCGCACACGCAGTCCCTCATTCTGCGCCGCTACGCAGATAAGTTCGACTCGCCTCAGCGCGAGCGAAGCGCCATTCGCAGCCCCCCGCTCGCGCATCCGTTCCTGCCGGATCGCACTATTTGTAGGCGCCCTCGCTCTTCAGCAGCTCATCGCGATGCCCGGCATCCACAACCATGGAGCCAAATGCCTGCCCAGAAAGCGGTTGGGCCTTTAACGCCTCGCGCAAGGCTGCGAGCACCGTATCCAGGCCTTCAGGCTTTGCCGCGATGTACACAATGTCAAACGTCCCCGGATCCTCTGTATGGATCGCCATCGTGTCGATCTCATACTCGAGCACCGTCCCGTCCGCCACCATCTTCTCGAGCAACGGCACAATCATGTGCTCGCTCAGCATCTCCACCGCATCGTCCGGGGCGTCATCCTTCAGTTTGTAACTCGCCACCCGCGTGTACGCATTCTTGTACGATCCGGACTTCCAGTTGTAGTACCGGCTGACAAAGACCTCGTCCCAGTGCTTGGCGCTGTTGAGTACGGCAGAGCCCGCATCCGAAGCTCCTCGGGCCTGCTCCAGTACCTTGACAATGCCGGCCAGCGACATCGACGACCACCAGACGTCGTGGGTCTCGCTCTTGAGCTCGTGGACAAGGTTGATATCCGTGCCGTAGCCCACAAGGGTCCCGTCGGCCAGCGACTTCTGAAGCGCCTCATTCACCGGCGCGTTCACTTTCTCCATGTCCGCCCAGTTGGCGCGTGCCACCTGCCAATCAGCGACATAGGTATACATCGGCGGTTTTGGTTTTACCTCTTGTGCATGTGCGCTCGCGCCAATGGCGCAAAGAATGAACATCGCGAGCCCGAACAACCCCGTGGAACTGAACCGAATACTCTTGCTCATGGATCGACCTCCACTGTGATTTGGCCAGCATGGGTTTGGGGGGATTTCTGGCAGAGCGAAGTATAGCGGAGGATTCCTTGCATCAGGCATCTATATTTCGCCGGCGATGCCCAACCTCTCCTTCGAGGGCTGGCATTCGGCAGACCTTGGCCGACGCGTCCCCGCCCGGATCCGGCAATGAATTGCACCGAAGCAGGCGCCCGTTAACACAAAGGAGGCATACCGCGATGACGACTCCGGCCCGCTTTCGTCGTATTCTTGTAAGCAAGAACCTGCGATGAAGACCTTTACCCTGGATGAAGCCCACTCCCTGCTGCCCGTGCTCGAGTCGCTGCTCAAGCGTGCGCTCGAGGGCAAGGAAGCTGCGGAAAAGGTCGAGTCCGATCTCTCCGCTCTGGCCCAGCGCATCTATCTCGCCGGTGGTATGCAGGTCGACGTGGCAAGTGTCGCCCGCCAGCGTGCCGAGATGGAAGGCCACCTTCAGCGCGTCCGCGAGACCGTTGCCGAAATCGACGCAATAGGCGTCCAGGTCAAAGATCTCGACTCCGGCCTGCTCGACTTCCCCTGCCGCATCGACGACGACATTGTTCTTCTCTGCTGGCGCATGGGCGAGTCCGCCATCGAGCACTGGCATACCGTCGAAGCCGGTTTCAAGGGCCGCCAGCCCGTCGACGAGCGCTTCCGCCGCCGTTCCAACTCCGGCAACCGCCCAAACTAGGGCCTGTCCCAATCCCTCAGCCCCACGTGCGCCGCAGCCGGTGGACCGCAGCTTCTTCTCAAGCGAATTCGCTCCCTTTGCGTCTTATCCGATGTGAAGCCTCCGCCGGGCTCCGGCGCCGTCTCGCCGAGGACGGACCCGCGGCAAAAGCTGTACTCTGGGCAGGATGGCCCGCATGGGAGCAACGATGACCTTGTCACATTGGGCAAAACTCGCCCTCGCCGCACCTCTCCTGCTCACCGGCTGCAAAGGCTTCTGGAATGCGCCCCCCGCCTCGACAACCACTCCTACCACCACGGCCTCCAGCGGCCGGTTTTTCGTGCTCAACGCTGCTACGTCGCAGATTGCCGGCTACTACGTCAACGCAGGCGTGCTCACCACGCTCCCCGGCAGCCCGTACACCTTGCCCGCCACGCCGCTGGCGCTCGCTATCTCACCCAACAACGGCTTCCTCTACGTCAGCACCATCAGCGGCATTTATCTCTACCTCATCGCCTCCAATGGCCAGCTCACCCAGGGCAACTCCGGCAACGTCATCTCGTC
>JAJXXG010000341.1 GCA_021781255.1 Acidobacteriota bacterium | reverse complement strand
CCTCCAGGCCCCGCTCAGCGCCAGCACCGGGTCCGGCAACATCCACGCCGGCAACGTAACCCGGCAGGCCAACCTCAACACCGGCTCCGGCGACATCAACGCTCAGTTCGAGGGCAGCGTCAACGTTAAGGCGGAAACCGGCAGCGGCTCCCTGCGGCTCCACAACGTCACCGGCTCGCTCACCGCCGAGACCGGCTCCGGCGACCTTGAGGTCAGCGGCGGCCCCAGTGCGCCGTGGAAGCTTGAAACCGGCAGCGGCTCCGTCCTGCTCACCACCGGCAGCGCCGCTTACACCCTCGACGCCAGCACCGGCTCCGGCAGCGTTCACAGCGACCCGCCCATCACCACCCATGGCAGCCTTGAGCGCCATCACCTCATTGGAGACGTCAACGGCGGCGGCCCCCGCGTCCGCGTCGAGACCGGCTCCGGCGACATCCGCATCCGCTAGCGCTGTCCTATCTCTGTGCGCCGGGCACGAAGTGCGCCACGCATCCCGTGCCCGGCGCACTTCACCGCTGACAATTTTTCCAAATTCTCTGTCCAGTGGAACCGCGGTGCGTTAGAGTGGGTGAAACCCATGAACGCTACTTCCGCTTTCGAAAAGCCTCAGCGTCTCCTCTCGCTCGACGTGCTCCGCGGCATCACTATCGCCTTCATGATCCTCGTCAACGACAACGGCGACGAGCGTCACGCCTACTGGGTCCTCAAGCACGCCGCCTGGAACGGCTGGACCCCGACCGATCTCGTCTTCCCGACCTTCCTCTTCGTCGTCGGCATCTCGCTCGTCTTCTCCACTGACTCGCGCCTCGCCCGGGGAGCCCAGCGCTCGACCCTGTTCTTCCATGCCCTGCGCCGCGCCGTCATCCTCTTTCTCCTAGGCCTGGTCGTCAACGGCTCGCCCTTCTTTCACCTGGGCACCCTCCGTATCTATGGCGTCCTGCAGCGCATCGCTATCTGCTATTTCATCGCCAGCGCGCTTTACCTGATTGACCGCGGCGCCAAAAGCAAGATCGTCATCGCCGCCGCCGCCCTCATCGGCTACTGGGTCATCATGCGTTACATCCCGGTCCCGGGCTACGGAACACCGACCGTCAACATCCCGCTTCTCAGTCACGATGCCAACTGGGTTGCTTACATCGACCGCCACATCTTCCCCGGTCGCCTCTACGAGGGCACCCGCGACCCCGAGGGTCTCCTCAGCGATCTGCCCGCCGTCGCTACCACCCTCATCGGCGTCCTCACCGCGCTCTGGCTGCGCACCGCTCGCCCGCTTGTTACGAAGTTCCGCGGTCTGCTCATCGCCGCACTCGTCCTGCTCACCTGCGGCCGCATCTGGAACATCTGGTTCCCCATCAACAAGAAGCTCTGGACCAGCTCCTACGTCCTCTGGGCCGCCGGCTGCAGTCTCCTCGGCCTCGCCCTCTGCTACTGGGCCGTTGAGATCCGTCAGTGGAAGCGCGGCTGGACCTTCCCCTGGCTCGTCTTCGGCTCCAACGCCATCACCGCGTATGTTTTCTCTGAGGTGCTCGCCTCGATCATCGGCAGCGTGCGCATCCACGGCCAGAGCCTCAGCCGCACCTTCTACTCGCACACCTTCGCCCACATCCCCGATCCGGCCTTCGGCTCCCTGCTCTATTCGCTCACTTACGTTGCCGTCTGCTTCATCCCGGTGCTTATCCTCTACCGCCGCAAGATCTTCATCAAGGTATAATTTGATCGCATTATTAGGTACTGGATCTTCTGTGAGATTGGATGAAGATGAGTTAGGAACTCGCATAAGTGAAGCACGTTCAGGGCTGGTACAGAGTGAGAGGCTGGGTCGACTATCGTCAGGCTGAACTAGGCTATACTTCGCGTGCACTGGAGTAAGTCCGATTTGGAGGGAGCTGGGGAATGCTACTATCCCAATGCATTTTTATCGCGGTTGGCATTCTCTTGATAGTGCTATCAGCGCCCTTGATTCTTAGGAAAGTGCCAAGAAATGATTTATACGGTCTGCGAATACCGAAGACAATGCAGGGTTCGGAACAGGAATGGTATGAGGCGAATCACAACGCAGGCGTGGGTATCTGCATTGTAGGAGCACTTACGGTACTCAGCGCCCTCATCATTCTTTTTCGGTCACACTCGGTATTTTTAGGCGTCATCATCTCCACTACCGTTTTGCTGTGCTTTTTGTTGGCTGAGGTGTATCGATCACACAGGCGACACAAAAAAGATTGAGGCGGGTGCTTCTCTACAGATAAGTTGTCATGCTCCCGCGCTTCTGACCTCCACAATCCGCATCCTTTCATTGCGGGTCCGCTATCCCCACCTGCTTTCGTGGCATCACAGTATTCGCTGTTCCCACGAAAGCAGGTACTTCATGAAACCAGCCACCATCGTCGGCATCCTCCTCATCGTCCTCGGCATCATCGGCTTCGCCGTGGGCGGCATCAGCTTCACTCACCAAAAGAAAGACATCGACATGGGCCCGCTGCAGGTCTCACATAAGGAGAGCACGACCCTCCCCATCTCCCCCATCCTCAGCACCATCTCGCTCGTTGCAGGCATCGGCCTCGTCGTCGTAGGAGCGCGCAGCAGGTAGCCATCTCTCAATCCGTCTCCGGGACCACCCCCACGCCGTCCGCCCAAGTGCTGGAGCCGCCAGTCCTCAGGCGGCTCTGCCCCCATTGGACGCTGTTAGGACTGCGATCCAGCCGACTTGCCACACCTGCCTCAATTCAGCTGATAAACGACGCCCGAAACACTATGATGGCGTCATGGAAATCGCTGACGCACAGAGAGATGTTCGCGAAACATTTATGGGCGGCTTCGCTGGCCAGCTCGTATCGGCCGTCCTATGGTGCGGCTCAGCGGCCATAGGTACGTGGCACTCACTCCGGCTTGCACAGCTGGTCCTCGTCCTGGGTGGTTTTTTCATCTTTCCTTTCACCCAACTCCTACTCCGCAGCATGGGTCATCCTTACAGCTTGCCAAAGGGGCATCCCATGAACGCACTCGGTATCCAGGTCGCGTTCACTCTGCCGCTGACCCTGCCGCTGGTGATCGGCATTACAGCACTTCATCCCGCATGGTTTTATCCGGCGTTCATGATTGCCTTAGGTGCTCACTATCTGCCGTTCATCTTCATGTATGGCATGTGGCAGTTTGGTGTACTTTCCGCAACGCTGATCGCCAGCGGCATCGCAATCGTGTACGTGCCCACCCCGGTCACCCTTGGCGCATGGTTAACCGCGTCTCTCCTCTTCATCTTTGCGTTCATCGGCCGCCGCGCAGCGCGTCCGGAGAGCCCCGCGTCCTGAGCTCCAAGCCGAGCCTCAATCGCACCGCGAAAGCTGAAAAACTGCCTTTGCCTCAGCGCAAGCACCTCTTCTCATGGCGAGGGGGATTTCGAGGACAAGGGCGAGAAGCTGGCGATCCTATAGATTTGCTGAACTTTATCAATATGCTTCGATGAACGA
>JAJXXG010000271.1 GCA_021781255.1 Acidobacteriota bacterium | reverse complement strand
TGCTGCTCGGCAATCATCCGCTTGACTGTCCCGTATGCGATGCGGGCGGCGAGTGCGAACTGCAAGACATGACCTTCAAGTACGGCGCCGGTGAGAGCCTCATGGTCGATGTCAAGCGCCATCGCGACGAGCAGCAGTGGTCGCCGGCCGTCTTCTACGACCGCCCGCGCTGCATTCTCTGCTACCGCTGCATTCGCATGTGCGGCGAGGGCATGGACGTGTGGGCTCTGGGCGTGCACAACCGAGGCGCCAACTCCGTTATCGTTCCCAACCAGGGCCACCAGCTCGACTGCGAACAGTGCGGCATGTGCATCGATGTGTGCCCGGTAGGCGCACTGACAAGCGGCAGCTACCGTTATAAGACACGTCCCTGGGAGATGAACCACGTCTCGACGGTATGCACCCACTGCTCAGATGGTTGCAAGGTGACGCTTGGCGTGCGCTCCACCAGCGAAGGCGCAGAGATTGTGCGCGCCGACAATCGCGACAAGAGCGGAATCAACAACGATTTTCTCTGCGCCAAGGGTCGATTCGGATTTGATTTCGTAGGGAGCGCCGATCGTCTCACGCAGCCCCTTGTGCGCAACGCGTCCGGCAAACTTGAGCCAGTCAGCTGGGAGCATGCGCTTCGCTTCGCCGCTCAACGTCTATGCGAGATTCGCGATGCGCGCGGCGGCAGCGCAATAGGCGTTATCGGCTCCAATCGAACCACCAACGAAGAAAACTACCTGCTACAGAAGTTCGCACGCACCTTGTTGCGGACGAATAACATCGACCACGAGCGCACCACTGACTACGCCGCATTTGCCCGCGCACTTGCAGGGACAGAGGGCAAAACAGCAAGCCTCCGCGAGGTCGCTTCAGCCAGCGCCATCCTGCTCGTGGGCGGGAATCCTACGGAAGAGCATCCTCTGCTCGCGTGGCTGCTGCGTACCAACGTGCGATTGAATCGGGCCCGGCTTTACCTCGCAAATTCTCACCCAATTAAACTTGACCGGCAGGCCAAGTTCAGTCAGGAGATCCCAGCAGCAGGCTACAAGGATCTGGTGGCATTTCTAGATCAGAGTGAGAGCGAATTCAGTAAGGCTGTACTCACAGAGGAGTCGCTCGTCATCATTTTCGGCGAGGAGTACCGCGGTGCAGACGTAGAAAGCCTCGTCGCTTGGGGTTTAAAGCGTGGCAATGTTCGTTTCGCCTGCCTCGGCGACTATGTGAATTCGCGTGGTGCAGCGGATATGGGTCTGCTCCCCGACTTGCTCCCAGGTTACGTACCTGTTACCACGCCCGGAGCATTCACGGAATATTCCGATTTGCCCACGCAACCAGGCATGGATTGGCGTGCGATGTGCGACGCTGCAGGAAGGGGAAAGATGGGTGCATTATTCCTGGCAGGCTCGAATCCCATCCATACTCTGGGCATTTCCAACCCGAATCCGTTCCAGGACACCTTCGTCATCGTGCAGGATATGTTTCTCACTGAAACCGCGGCCCTGGCCGACGTGGTCCTGCCCTCCGCAAGTCTCTATGAAAAATCCGGAACGGTAACCAATACCTACGGCGACATCCAGATGCTACGCAAGGCGGCCGATCGCGCCAGCGTCAAGCCAGACTTTGAGATCATAGTCCGGCTTGCCGGCGCCATGGGCGTCGACGTGCACTCCCTTGTCCCCTTCGGCAGACGCGGCATCACCGGCGATCTCGGCCAGTCGCGCGGCGCACAGGCCGGCGAGGCCGACCGCCACGCTGTCTGGCTTGAGGCCAACAGCCTCGAACCGAAGCTCAGCCCATTTGATCCTCTCGCATTGCTCGATGAGATCGAACGGCTTGTTCCCGGTTACTCTCTTGATCGCATCAACCTCTTCGCCGGCAACGATGTGCGCACAGAACTCAAGATTGCGCCGGGCTTCGTGCCGGTCGAGGCGCTCACCGGCTCGTCCTTTGTGGTTCCCGCGCACGACACGCTTTTCACCTCTGGAACGTTGGGCCGTTTCAGCCCCACGCTCAAACATCTCACGGAACACCAGGCAAAAGAACTTGCACCTACCGTGGCCGGCTAAGGACTCGCCGACGACTTGCTAACTCGCTATCCCGCGCAGCGGGGCTAACTGGCTGCCACTAGAAACGCTCGTGACGATTCTTGTATTCATTCTCTGGAGCTTGCTCAAAGTTGCCGTAGTCACGGTGATACTGCTTATGGGCATCGCTTATACCGTACTGCTGGAGCGGAAACTGGTGGGCCGCATCCAAAACCGCTGGGGACCCAATCGCGTGGGCCCCTTCGGACTCCTGCAGCCCCTGGTTGATGGCGCCAAATCCTTTCTTAAAGAGGATCTGATCCCCACTGCCGTATACCGTCCGCTTTTTCTGCTGGCGCCGATCATCTCCTTAGGCTGCGCGCTCATCTCCATCGCCGTGATTCCTTTTGGAGCGCAGCTGGGCCCAAAAGGCATTGACCTCTTCGATATCTCGAACATCAACGTCGGCCTACTGGTAATACTTGGCGTCACTTCGATTGGCGTTTACGGCATTGCTCTTGCCGGCTGGTCGTCCAACAATAAATATTCTCTTCTCGGTTCACTCCGCTCCTCGGCGCAGTTAATCAGTTACGAACTAGCTCTGGGCCTCTCACTTGTGGGCGTGGTACTTCGCGCTGGCTCTCTCAATTTGCGCCAGATTGTCGAACAGCAGGCGCGACTTGGCATCGCGACATGGAACGTATTCGGTGGTCTTCAGCTACTTGGCTTCTTCATTTATCTTGTAGCAGCCTTTGCGGAAACCAATCGCTCGCCGTTCGACCTGCCCGAAGCCGAAAGCGAACTTACAGGCGGATATCACACCGAATATAGTTCGATGAAATTCGCAATGTTCTTCATGGCCGAGTACGGCAACATGATTAACGTCGGATGCGTGGCGACGCTTCTGTTCCTTGGAGGCTGGACAAGCCCTCTCGGCGACTTGATTGGTCCCTTTGACAATCCGGTAATTAACGCGATTCTGCCCATTTTCTGGTTCGTGTCCAAGGTCTTCTGTTTCCTCTGCCTTTATGTCTGGGTGCGCGGCACATTGCCCCGTTTTCGTTACGATCAATTGATGAATTTTGGCTGGCGTTTTTTACTGCCTCTGGCCATTTTGAACATTGTTGGAACAAGCCTCTGGCTTGCCTATTATTGAGCAGCGTCCGGCAATTCGCAGAAAGACGCTCATTTACAATCGGAAGAGAAATCCCGGAGTAACAGATTCACAGGTTCTCTTCCCCCAACCAGCCGGTTGCTTGGTCGGTCCGGCACCTATGTATTCGTCAGGCTACGATGCACCTGATTCTGTTTTTACTGTTTGCCGGGTTCTGCCTCGCGGGAGCAATCAATCTCCTTTGGCAGACGCATCCCATCAACAGCGCTTTGTCGCTGATCGTTGTCATGACTTCGCTGGCGGTGCTTTATCTCATGCTCGGCGCGGAGTTTCTGGCTA
>JAJXXG010001232.1 GCA_021781255.1 Acidobacteriota bacterium | reverse complement strand
TTGGCTTTAAGGCCGGCTTGGATGCGCAGGGCAAGCTCACCGTCTGGCGGCAACACTTCATCACCTTTGGCGATGACAAGCAAAACGCATCCGGGGGCGGCATTGCAGGGGATTCCTTTCCCGCATCCTTTCCGCCCGCTTACGCCCTGTACACTTCCGCGCAGCCGCTCATGTTGCGCACCGGAGCCCTGCGCGCCCCCGGCGACAACGCCTACTGCTGGGTGGCGCAGTCGTTCCTCGACGAGGTGGCTTACGCTGCCGGACGCGATCCACTCGAGTTCCAACTCGAGTTGCTCAGCAACACGAAGACGCCTTGGGCCTCAGGCGAACACGACGCCGTGGGCGACCACGAGCCAACCGGACCGTCGGTTCTCATCCCCGAACGGTTCAAGGGCGTGCTTGAGTTGGTTGCGGAAAAGTCAGGCTGGGCCAGGCGGGCTGGTTCGGCAAAGCACAACGGGGAACCCGGCCGCGGCATGGGCATTGCCGCATGGTTTTGCCATCTGGGCTACTTCGCTGAAGTAGCCGACGTGACTGTGGAGAAGGACAACAAGGTTACGGTAAACCACGTCTGGGTAGCCGGAGATATCGGCAGCCAGATCATCAACCCAGAGGCAGCCGAGAGCTTGACGCGGGGCGGCATCATAGAAGGGATTGGCTATCTGGCGCAGGAAATCACACTTTCTGAAGGCAGGATCCAACAGTCAAACTTCCACAACTTTCCGCTGATGCGCATGAGGCAGGTGCCGAAGATCGAAGTCTTCTGGCGCAAGACCGATTACGCGCCGACGGGACTCGGCGAGCCAATGCTCCCGCCGGTTTTGCCGGCAGTTTGCAATGCCATTTTTGCAGCGACGGGTAAGCGGATCCGGACGCTGCCGCTGAAGGCAAGCGGGTTCGGCTGGGCATAAGAGAAGTGGAGCTCGCGGGCCTTACGGAGTTAGCGCAGGCTTCGCTGGCCCCGCTCCGGGTTTAAGGCTTCCGGCAAGATTGCGCAGGTCATTGCTATGGGAGCGCAGCGCGGGGAAGAGAGGCCATGCCGGGACGCCCGGCGGCTGTTCTCCAGATGACTGCCTGATCAACAGCCAGGCATTGCCTATGCCGCTGCTATTGCGATTGGCGCCGGGAAGTTGGCTGGCATCGCAATGAACCGTTGCTCTGCTTGGTGGAGGCGGCGGGAGTCGAACCCGCGTCCGAAATCGCTGTCAGCCGGGAGAGTCCATGCTGTGTCCGGTTCGATTGATTTCGCTCCACGGCGCTTAAGAACGGACAAGATGCGCCGGAAACTAGTCCGATGATCTCGCGCAAAACGACACGGACCGAGCCGCTCACGCCAGCCTGCTGAATGACGTCCGCTCGCGGCCCACAGGCAAAGCCGCGGAAGACGGCTGCTTAGTTAATTAAGCAGCAAGTGCCAGTTCTTGGTTGGCAACTTTTGTTTTGCAGGCGATTACGGGTGCCCACACCCCGACATGCCTCCCATGCCGCAATCGATCCCGTCGAAACCGTGACGCCCCCATTGAGCGGCTCTCTATTCGATGCATCCAGAGAGCCTGCGGGTACATGCGCGGAGCCAACCGGCTCGTGCTGCATCCTTCTATTCTTCATATTCTACGCCGATCCGGTTCTTGAGGGCGCCTGGAACCGGGAAAAACCGGCTCCCGCCGCCGCCATCCCAGCAGTGTCAGCGAACCCTAGACACATTCAGCGGCCAAGGGCAGATTGCTGTTGAGCCAGTGCAAATAGGTGTCAATGCTGTGGTAACAGCCGAGATTCTTCTTCGCAAAGAGCCATGAGTCGAAGCCGTAGGCTTCGGCAATGTGCTCGTAGTCGAGGATGAACGGGATGGTCGGCGGGAGCTTGGGAACGGCGTCGCGTATATTGACGACGCGCCAGGAGGTGAGTGGCAGGGCGTCGAAGACGTGCTTGAACTCAAGGTTACCGACCTTGGGCGAGGCCAGGGTGCTGATCAGCGTGATGTCGAACTTGTGCTTGACGCTGTTCTCGAGAACGAAGAGCGTAGCGAGCGCGGAGCCAAGGCTGTGGCCGGTAACCACTGTGGGACGGTCGCGGCGGATGCGGTCCGGGGCAAGCTCTCGTGCTACGCCGCGCTCGGACTCGCGCCGGAGGGCGAGTTGCTCTAGCTGGTCGCCGAATGAGCCGGTGAGTTCGGGCTCGGCGAGAGCGGCAACCGCCCGGCCAGCTACAGCGTGCGGCGCCGGCACCACCTTCATGGTGGAGTAGATGTTGTCGAAGCCGAAGGCCACGCGGCCAGCGGAAGGAACCTGCTTAAACGGCACCATGACGATCGACGCCGCATCGTCAATCCACTCGATAAGGCTCTCAGTACCGCGGATAGCGACGATGCGGTTGTCGGGGTTGGCGATCTCGTGCACAACGATGCCGTAGAACTTTGGATCCCTGATCTGGAAGAGGAAGTCCGACATGTTGATCCAGGCTGAGAGTTCCCAGCCGGCAGGAATGTTCAGAGGGGCCGGGCGCAGATCGTCCTCGTTGACCTTGTACATGTCATAGGCGGCTGCAACGAATTGGCCGTAGAAGGCTGCCTGCGCGGGGTCGAGTGGAGTAGCCATAAAGTGCCTCCCTCCTGCGGTGCGTGCATGGATGGTACCGGCGGACGCGGAAATGCTCAAGTGAATTTTCTCACCATGCGAAGGGCCGCACGCGGATTGAGCAGCCTATTGATTGGGAAAGCGTGGCAGTCATCTGGCGAATGCGGCGAGCCCATACGCTTCTTTGGCCGAGGCGGGCGCCCCGGTTCCCGCTTCTGTTGGGGCCGGAGTAGGACAAACCCAAGCCGGCACGCTGAAAATGAGTCCCCGAGTTCCTAGCGCCCTTTCTTCTTGCCGTGCTCTTTAGTCTTGCCCTTTTTCTCCCCTGGCTCATGCGTGACAGGAATGGGCGCCAGGTCAGGCCCAATGCGCTCGACGCGCGTGTCGATCATTTCATAGGTGATCGTCCGGGGAGCTACGGGTCGCGTGATGCCGTCAGTGGGATTGGTGGTCACATTGTTGCTGCTCGCGATGAGAAAGCTGAAGGCGGGAACGCTGCCTTTGGGCGTGTTCTCGGTGAAAACGCGTACCGGCAGATAGCCCTGAATGGGATGCAGCCGGAATGCCGTCTCGTAGCGGTGGTGCTTGAGGCTCCACGTGAAGACGCGCACCTGGTCGAAGTCGAATGGCAAGCCGGATTTGGGCGTCGAGAGCGCCATCAGGTACTCGGGTACCTGGTGATCCGGCGCATCGGCCTTAGGGTCGGTGACCTTGGTCAGCATCCATGCGCCGATAATGCGCTGCCCCTCGGCGTACTGGGCAACCTCGTCCGGCACATCCACATCCAGGCGGCTGCCGAGCAGCCAGCCCACGTGGCCCTGCGCGTCGCGCGCCAGCCACCAGTCTTCCATCTGCGGCGGCTCGGTCTCCTGCTCGCCCGCAGGCGCTGCACTCTTCGGCGAAT
>JAJXXG010000340.1 GCA_021781255.1 Acidobacteriota bacterium | reverse complement strand
TCGGTGTCATGTGGCTGCGCATGCGTCGACCTAATCTGCACCGCCCGTTTCGAATGCCGCTTTACCCGCTGCCGCCGCTGCTTGCGATGGCCGGCTTCGTTTTCATCTTGATGAACCGCAGCCATGCGTGGCAGGGTGTCGCCGTGGCGGGAAGTATCGGCGCCTCCGGCACAGCAATTTATCTGTTGCGAGCTGTCGAGAAAAAGATATGGCCGTTCGCAGGACGGCATCGCTGACTGTGTGGAGGCTGCAAATCTTGGAAGCACGACCGGAGTGAGCATGGATGTTGCGATGGAGTGAAGCACATTATTCGCTTTCAGACCCTGCGTCATGGCCGACTACACGACGGGTGCGTTAAGATGCCGGTTGCGTGAATCGATCGACTCAGATGGATTGATTGAGCGGACTGAAAGACCGTAGAGCGTTCAGAGAGCGTGGATATGCGAGAAGCAGTGATTGTGTCGGCCGTGCGGACCGCCGTAGGTAAGTTTCAGGGATCGTTGCAGGGGTTTCGTGCACCGCAGCTGGGGGCAATGGCGGTGCGTGAGGCGGTGCGGCGCGCCGGCCTGGGGGAAGCCGCAGAGAGCCGGACGGAGCAAGGTGTGGCCAGGGCGACTGAGCTCGCAGTCATCGACGAGTGCATCATGGGCTGCGTGCTGCAGGCGGGGCTGGGGCAGGCTCCGGCGCGGCAGGCTGCGATCTTTGCGGGGTTGCCGCCGCAGGTGGGCGCGCTGACGATCAACAAGGTGTGCGGCTCGGGGCTGAAGGCGGTGTCGCTGGCGGCGCAGGCGATCCAGACTGGCGACGCGGAGGTTGTGGTGGCGGGCGGCATGGAGTCGATGTCGAACGCGCCGTACGTGCTGCAGCAGGCGCGGACGGGCTACCGCATGGGCAACGGCGCACTGGTGGATGTGATGGTGCACGACGGGCTGTGGGATGTGTACAACAACTTCCATATGGGCGCGGCGGCGGAGATGGTGGCGGAGAAGTACGGCATTACGCGGCAGGAGCAGGATGCATTTGCGGCGGAGTCGCACCAGCGCGCGGCGGCTGCGACGGCGGCAGGGCGGTTCCGCCAGGAGATTCTGCCGGTGGAGATTCCGGGGGCGAAGAAGGGCGATGCCGCGCGCATCTTTGCAACCGATGAAGCGGTGCGTCCGGATACTACGGAAGAGACGCTGGCGCGGCTGAAACCGGCCTTCAAAGATGGCGGCACGGTGACGGCGGGCAATGCGCCCGGTGTGAATGACGGCGGGGCTGCGGTGGTGGTGATGAGCGCGGAGCGGGCGCGTGCGCTGGGCGCAAAGCCGCTGGCGGTGATTCGGGCGCAGGCGACGAGCGGGCGTGAGCCGGCGTGGTTCAGCGTGGCCCCGGTGGATGCGGTGCGCAAGGTGGCGCAGAGGGCTGGATGGGCGCTGGGCACGGTGGAGCTGTTCGAGCTGAATGAGGCCTTCAGCGCGCAGGCGCTGGCGGTGCTGCGTGAGCTGGAATTGGACCCGGCGCGCGTGAACGTGAACGGCGGCGCGGTGGCGATTGGGCATCCGATTGGTGCGAGCGGCGCGCGGGTGCTGGTGACGCTGCTCTACGCGATGCAGCAGCGCGATGCGAAGCGCGGGATTGCGTCTCTGTGCCTGGGCGGCGGAAATGCGGTGGCGCTGGCGGTGGAGCGCGCGTGAGAGTCGCTACGCCGCATTCATTCGTGGTCTCCCACCCATGTCGTTTGCTGTGCCACGTCATGGATTAGGCACGCGGCAACATTCACAAGAACTGCATTACATCTTGTGAAAGACCTCCACCCGTTTTTTAGATGCCTTGCCGACCATCCACGACACTGCCGTCAACGTGTTACCGTCTGCGGAAAGCTCATCTGTCCCCTGCTGAACCAGCTTGCCATGGATCTCGACCGAGTAAGTCAACTTCCTCGGAGTGAGCATCCTGACTGTTTCGGTCAAGCCATCCGGTTTGTTTGGATAGGCCAACTGCATCACCGATCCGTCCGGCTTGCCTTCCATCGTCAATTTGAGAGTGCGATATTCCCAACGCATCACGCCCGCTGAGGGGGCGGAAATGATCAGCGTATCCTGCACTTCAATAAAAGTACTTCTTGCAGAATCGGGCTTCCAATTCCCCACCCACGGATTTTCGGTTGCGGATGCGCTCGCCGCTGACAAAACAAAGAGTGTGGATGCAAGCAGAAACGTCTTCATCCCGTACCTCCAGTATTCGCAGGCACGTGGCCCGCGACTTGTGACTTGACTTACCGCGAGTCTGGGGAAACCCGCGTTCGAGGGGAGTCCACATTCCGAGAGATGGGCTACCATCCGATGTTAGCGCGTAGCGGGTGTGTCGTGGCGCTGGAGGAGGCGGGTGGCTTCTGCATCCGTGATGGGGAGGAAGCTGCCGTGTTTGCAGTGGTCGGGCAGGGAGGTTTCGGCGGTGATGTCCTGCCAGTGTTTCCAGTCGGTGGTGGCGACGGCCTCGTAACGGGCATGCGGGGCGCGGTAGTGATCGTAGAAGACGATGAAGCGGCGGCCGAGCTGGATGGCGGACGGGCCTTCGGACCAGCTCTCATTGATAGGGCCGGAGATGTGCGTCCATGGCCCTTCAAGCGTGGGGCCGGTGGCGACGCGCTCCTGATAGGTGAGCGGGTCGAGGGTCTGGTCTTTGAAGATGAGGCGCCAGGGGCCGGTGCGGCCGTGCGCCGTCTGCTGGTGAAAGATGGTCGCGTCGATGGCGACGGTGCCGGGGTCGAAGAAGATGGCCGGGGTCGAGAAGGTCTGGAAGTCGGGCGTGAGGGCGAACCAGATGCGGTTGCCGGACTTTGAGTCCTGCATGGAACTGGACCAGATGAGGAGCCATTGCTTGCGGGGCGCGTCCCAATAGGTTTCCGGCGCCCAGACGTTGTTCGTTGCGGAGAAGACCTGCATGATGGGGATCTGCTGCTGCGGCGACCAGGTGAGCATGTCGGGAGATGCGGCGTGGCCGAGGGTGTCGCCGTGCCAGTTCCACGTCCAGACCATTTGAAAGTGACCATCGGGGCCGCGGGTGAGGAAGACATCGCGCATGAGCTCGCCGGGCTGCGACGGGACGACCCAGGGCTGGCCGTCGTTGAGCGGGGTGTAGTGGAGGCCATCGCGGCTGAGCGCGAGATAGACTCCCTGATTGCCGGGTTCCTGGAAGTAGGCGAAGAGCCATGCACCATGGGGTCGTGCGGGCTGGGTTTGGCCGTTGGCAGACGCAACGACAGCAGCGAGGAAAAGAATGGTCGTCAGTTGGAACAGACGGGCCATTTTCATGCGCGAAGATTCCAATCCAGGGTTCTTCGTTTCCCACCCAATGCGCGATGAGTCCGCGCATTGGATGGGGCACCCGCAGGTCAACAGGCGATGCAACGGGCGCATGGTTATTGCTCCCCGGGAAGGGTGGCGTCGAGGAGGGTCTTGCCCTGCCAGTGGGACTCGGATGTGACGCTACCGTTGGGCG